>JAYVHY010000204.1:0-9244 GCA_043770615.1 Armatimonadota bacterium
TGAAACTCCTGGCGCGCTTGGGACGGACTTAACCAATGGAACGCCTGAGCCACAGTCACCAAGTCAACGCACTTATCCGCCAAACGGGTATCTTCTCCACTCGCTTCAACTGCCAAAAACTGGTCATGGGATCCTAGGTTGGCAACGGCAGCCTTTAGCATTGGTACATTCGGCTCTACACCCACCACCAAGCAACCAATGCTCAGCAATTGTTGCGTGAATATTCCGGTGCCACAACCAATGTCAGCGATGAACGAATTCGAATCTATCCCGCATTTTTCCACAAGCAATGTAATGACTTCAGTGGGGTACGACGGCCTTGCTTGTACATAGTCGGCAACCCGGTCGCTAAATCGTTCTGTGGGCGGAAGCACGACTTAGCCTACCTTTGGCTTCCGATCGAACCGATTTATGACCCTGTCTAAGTACTCACACTCTGGCATTTTCAGCCATCTAGTCACAAAGTAATAGGCCCACATTGCGACACAAAAGACAAACCCCGTGACCATCAGCGTAATGATTTTATGTCCGATCATCATTCCTGCCAACGGTGTCAATGTAACAAAACCACAGACCACGGCGACTGAAATCGAAGCGACCACCGACTTTCCAAGTGTAGTGAAGAGACCTTTGAAGTCCATTCCCCCAAGCTTCTTTGCAGCGACAAAACTCAAGACAACTACCATCAATATTGGAGCAATAGAACCGGCAAGTGGTAGCGCTCGATAAGAAAGGGGCGTTTTCATCAATACCATTAACATGGCTACAAACAAGGCAGTTGTTGCCGTACCCACAGCGACGGGAGTCACTGTATCTTGCAATGAATAGAATGCCCTCATGAGCACAGGATGAAGACACCAAGCCCAGATACCTATGCAAAATATCTGGAGACAAACGGCTATTTGTGCGGTCTGACCGACAGACACTTTGTCACTTAAGTACAAACCTGAAGCTATTTGCGGTGCAAGGATGGCTAACAAGACCGAAATCGGTATCGTGAGATAAATGACCGTTCGCATGGTTCGATCAAGTTGGGTACGGAACATATCCATGCGGTTTTGGGCATAAAACTGGGTTAAAACGGGGAAGACGGCAATGGCCAGCGATTGCCCAAAAATTCCAAGGGGAGCCTGCATCAACTTATTGCTAAGATCGAGAATCGTATTTGTGCCTGCCGAAAAATATGATCCGAATGCAATCATGATCATCGCAAATACTCCAGGCAGAGATAATCCGAGGATCACCGGAAGCATCAACTTGAAGACCTTTTTGACACCTTCATGCTCCCAATGAAAACCAAGCTTAAATTCCATTCCTAACTTTCGTATCCCTAAGTATGGAATGATCAGATTTCCAATAACCGCCCCTCCAGCCGCACCCCAACACATTCCGCTTATCTGAGGATCGACGTATCGAGAAATAACCACAGCACCGAAAATGATTCCAAGGTTATAGATGTTTGGCCCGAGGCCAGGAATCGTAAAAACCTTCCGGGCATACAAGGTTCCCATCATTAGGCCCCCGAGAAAGAACGCAAACTGAGCGGGCAACAAAATTCGGCTCAAGCCAACAATCTCGGGAATCAAGCTTTTGTCTTCCAAACCACGTGCCAAAAGGCTTCGGTACAACGGGTCTGCGAAAACGCCGCATAGCGTTACAAAAATGACCAGAAAAACCGAGACAATGCACATGACACCGCTAAAGACTTTCCAAGCATCGTTTCGACGATTCGTGTGCCAGTATTCACTAAAGACGGGAATAAAGGCCGAACTTAGAGCTCCACCCGAGATAAGGAAGAACAGTAAATCTGGAAGCATGAATGCGAACCGGTAGGCATCAGTTTGGGCATTAATCCCGAATACGTTTGTAATAATCATGTCCCGGACAATTCCAAGGACTCGGCTCATAAGGAGCGAAAAGACCATGATGGCCCCCGCCTTGGCTACACCGGCATTAACTTGTGACTGGGTTTCGTCCGGGATTGGTTCGTCTGGCATCGGCTTACACAAATACGTCCCGCACCTCGTTCGAGTTGCGGGACGTTCTTATTATGCTCGAATGCTTACAGGGCTCGGTCAATCAAAGCTGCGATCTGTGACTTGGGTCCAGCGCCAACTTGCTTGTCGACAACCTTTCCATCTTTAAACACAAGGAGAGCAGGAATGCTCATGACACCGTAATTTTGAGCGACTTCTCCGACCTGATCAACATCAATCTTGAAAACCCTTGCCTTTCCAGCATATTCAGTTGCAAGCTCTTCAACGGCAGGAGCAATTGCGCGGCAAGGGCCACACCACGGGGCCCAGAAATCTACGAGGACTGGAAGATCGGAACCAAGAACTTTCTCTTGAAATTCGGCTGTATTGTTGATTGCGAGGTCGGCTGCCATATTGTTTGCTGTTTCTCCAAAGATTACTTACGCTCAGGGTACCCCTCGCGTGCGCAACTTTCTTAAAAAATATTTCTAATCCGGTAACCCTAAGAAATGAATTACCGTCTATACTTTCGAACCGTAGACATGGTTATAATGTCTTTTTGGAGGCCAGAAAAGTTTGAATAAAGGATTCACGTTAGTTGCCACATTTGCCTTATCTTCCGTATTCGTCGCATCGATAGCCGATGCCGGCACAATTCAGAAGAAGAAGTCATCAAGTGGAGGATATTCCGGACCGGAAACAGGGTTGTTGGGCATTAAGCTTTATGATAGCGGCTTAAGAGTCATTTCTACATATGGCAACCCTGATACGATTACAACTGTTGGTGGTAGCGGAGGCGCAGCCGGTGGTGGCGGTGGGCAAGGTGGTCCTCCAGGTGGATTTGGCGGAGGTGGAGGTCGAAATAGCGGCGGAGGTGGAAACGGTCCAGCTACGCCTGTAGCGGATGTTAACCTTCCGGCTGGATTGATTCCTGGGGCATTCGGAGAACCTGTTCCTAACATGGTTCAGGGACGAGCTCAAGGAATTCCAGGTCGTGGTGATGGGGGCGGAGACGCTCCTGGTGGTGGCCGAGGCGGTGGTGGTGCTCCTCCATCTCCTGGTGGGGGTGCTCCCGGCGGTGCTGGTGCTACAGCTGCTACTGAATCTACTGCTTTCACTCGGTGGACATATGTCCGCAATGGTTGCCGATTAGGTTTTGTTATTGACAAGTTTAATCGTGTTGTTCAAATTGAGGCCATTGGCTTGCAAAATCAACGGATCAAGACTCGGCGGGGCGTTGGCTTTGGTTCAACCTTTAGTTCGGTTATGAAATCGTATGCATCGAGCACTGTTGAACCAGATGGTTACGATATCAGTGGAAACAATTTCACCATTCGATTCCTTACCCGACATCGAGTAGCTTTTAGGCTCTCACAGCTCAGTACGAAAAAGGCTCACGTTGTGACCGGTATCGTCGTTGCAGCTGGTAAGCAATAAGCGGAAAAGTTGAATGATGAACGCGATGAGATAAGACGAAGACTCGATATCGTCGAGCTAGTCAATCAACGCGTTCGTCTCAAACGAACTGGCAAAAATTACTCGGGGCTCTGTCCGTTTCACGACGACAAGACCCCGAGTTTTAACGTCAGCCCCTCCACTGGGCGCTATAAGTGCTGGGCATGCGGAGAATCGGGCGACGTTTTTACTTGGGTAATGAAAACCCAAGCTCTCGAGTTTCGAGACGCCCTGAAATTTTGCGCAGACCTCGCTGGAGTCATCCTTACAAATAACTTCGAAGGACCTCGGGTTGATAAATCAGAACGAGAAAATCAGCTCTCGACAATGCAATCCGCATTGATCTTCTTTCGAAATGAACTCAAGAAAAATTCAAACTCCCTTGCCTATCTCGAGAATCGAGGGCTCACTGTTGAAGTACAGGACGAATGGGAGATAGGCTACGCTCCGTCTGTTGGTGAAGCACTGGCCATTCACCTCAAGAAAGAAGGAAAGCACCTTGGAACCGCCGAACAGCTATTCCTGACCCAGCAAGATCATTCCGGTGGGTTTACGGACAAATTCCGAGGCAGAGTCATGTTTCCCATTAGAGACGAGCGGGGTGACCTTGTAGGCTTTGGCGGACGGATAATCGGCGACGGAAACCCCAAGTATATTAACAGTTCTGACACCCCTCTCTATCACAAAAGTCGGGTTCTCTACGGCATTAACAAAGCCAAGGACAAAATGATGAAGAGTCGGCACGCCATCCTGGTCGAAGGTTATCTCGACGTCATTGCGTGTCACAGGGCAGGGGTTATGGAGGCTGTAGCAAGCTGCGGAACTGCACTAGCCGAGGGCCAAGTCAAACTCCTCAAACGCTTTGCCGATAAGGTAACGATCCTTTACGACGGTGATGCCGCTGGACTGAAGGCTGCCGAAAGGGCGATCGAACTCTTTAAGGAAGCTGAGTTTCCCTGCCGCATTGCTATTCTCCCGAAAGGTGACGATCCAGACACACTCCTCAAAACTAAGGGACCCGAAGCAGTTCGAGAAGTCGTCTCCAAGTCGGAAACTCCCTTTGACTTCAAGATCCACCAACTTGAAAACAAGCTAGGTGTTGAAAGTGACGAATTTTGGGAGCAGATTCCTTCTTTGCTAGCAGACGCTACTAGCGAACTCGAATTAGAAAAACATCTTCTGCGATTAGCCAGCAAGCACCCTACCATCAAAAACCCGACAAGCGCAGTCAGTGCCCTGAGGCGAGAAGTTCGGTCAATCAAGAAAAGTAATACAACTAAGTCTAAACGTCCCGAAGTCGCCAAAGCGAGTGATACCAGGATGAAAGCCGTGCTTCCGGCGGAGGCGGTAGTCTTAAAAGCATTCTTCGATGAGGTCTTCCGAGTCAAAGTTTGGCCACACATCTCTCAACCAAAGTTCTTCGTTACTCCGGCTGCAATCGATTTGTGCAAGTCTATTATTCTAAACTTTAGCGACAAACCACCGGTCGGTCCAGCAATCGGGTGGATTGCAAAGCTTCCGGAAGGGGACCAGCAGTTCTTTGCTGACTTAGATTTTGACTCGGCGGTCCAGGAACTCAATGAGACTTATGTTGATGACGCGATCAAAAATTTGGAAGGTCACTCGAAATCCAGAGAACTCGATCATGATAAGTCAAACATTTCCCCTGGTGACGATGATGCCTTGAAAGACTATTTCAAGAAACTTAAGCGACATAAGGGCATCAGCGATGACGAACAAGCGTAAGAAATTTGTTTAAAAAAGTCCCTTTTTGATGTTTAAATCGAAGCAACATCTCGTAACATGAATTTAGCCGTTTTTGGAACTAATTCCCCAAAAATTGCAACGGAATCATAACCGCTATGTCGGAACAACAGGAGACCAGGGAAGTTTCAGTCATTGGACTAAATTTCATTCGCTGCCCAGCTAGGCGGATAGCAATTGAGAACCTGGAACGCCAGCGTCCAGTTTTTGTGGACGAAGATGGTGAAACTCAAGAATTTACTGAGGAACTAGAAGACGGCTACGAAGATTCCGTCCATATGTGGTTTCGAAAAATTGGCCGCATAGCCCTGCTGAGGGCCGAGCAAGAATTCGAACTTTCTAACCATGCCTGTCGAGGATGCGAAGACTGCAAGAAACTTCTGATTGAGTCAAACTTACGACTCGTGGTTAGCATCGCAAAAAGATATGTTGGTCGCGGACTTTCCATTCAAGACCTGATCCAAGAAGGAAACATGGGTCTTATCCGGGCCGTTGATAAGTACGATCCCTCTCGCGGATTCCGATTTAGTACCTACGCAACTTGGTGGATCAGACAGGGAATCTCTCGATCCATTTGTGATCATGGTCGCACGATTCGCGTGCCCGTGCATACGTTAGAAGCGGTTAACCGAATGATGAAGGTCGCGGGGCAAATGCAACAACAGCTTGGTCGTGATGCAACCCTTGGCGAGTTGTCCAGCCGAATGAACATAAGTGTTGATCGACTTCAAGATTTCAATCGGGCAACTCAAAACACTGTCTCACTTGACTCTCCGGTAGGAGATACCGAGGATATGGCCCTGGGTGAGTTCATGCAGGGTGACCAAGAAACCCCCATGGACGCCGCATTTCGTACGGTACTTAGAGGTCAAATCGAGTCGATTCTCGATACCCTTACCGAGCGAGAAAAAGAGGTAATCATGCTCAGGTTTGGACTGGTTGACGGTCTTCCGCGGACTCTTGAAGAAGTTGCGCGACACTTCGGTGTCACTAGGGAAAGGATTCGCCAAATAGAGCAAAAGAGCTTAAAGAAGTTGAAACACCCCTCAAGAATCAAACCTTTGCGAGAATTGTTGGATGACACCGAAAATTGTGCGTAGTACATAGGTATGCAGGCACCGCTTACTGTAGTCACGCTTGATACGGGGGAAACTCGTGATCTTTCGGACTTTTACACGGAAAAACCACTCATCCTGGTTTTTTTGCGTCACTTTGGCTGCATATTCTGTCGAGAGCAAATCGCTGAGCTTCGAGAATTCAGGTCCGAAAACATTATTTTCGTTTCGATGGGGCGAATTCAAGAAGCAAGTGACTTCAAAAGGAAAATGGAAATCCCGCAAGTTATGATCTCGGATCCCAACAAACTCCTGTATGAAGCGTTCGGGCTACGACGGGGCAGTTTTGGACAGATTCTTAACCCAACCCTTACTCGTAAGTCTATTCGGCTTATGCAATCTGGCCATAAGTTCGGAGTTCTCAAACACGATCCATGGATGATGGCCGGTGTCTTCCGGATTGAGCAGGATGGCGAGGTTAGCTATTCCCACTATGCAAGCGACATATCTGACAATTTGTCCGGTTCGGCAATTGCTCAGCTACTCAAACTAAAATAACTGGCTATCCATTGGGAAGATTCCCCATGGGCGGTCAATTTTTAGGTCGGTCGCCCAATCAAGTTCGTTAAATGGTTCACCATCCAAGAAAGCAATTTGGGCACCAAGCTCTCGGGCGGCTAAAACGGACGACGCGATGTCATAGAGCTTCTCGTTAACTCCAAAAAGAGCCCGATAGTACTGTTTCACTGTAAAGGCTCCGTCAATGACGAATGCTCCGCTGAGTCTAGGCTTGCCTGGCAAACCAACCTTAATACGCTCATTCACACTTACTAACGAGGACGACTTTATTTCTCCACGGGGAATCATAGGCATTGCTTTGCCATTCCAAAAGGCTCCTTTCCCTCTTTCAGCGCATAACATCACTGATAGTTCTGGTAGCGCAATAACTCCTAGCCTAATGCCTGATGTATCCATCAGGGCAACCGAAATGCCCCACATAGGCAATCCGTGGGCAAAGTTGGTCGTGCCATCAATCGGATCTATAAGCCACAACCCGTTTGGTCCCATTGGTTCATATCCGTACTCCTCGCCCCAACAGTTCGTTCCTGGCCAAGCAGGTAGTAGCTCCTCCTTCAATCGTAGCTCGGTTTCTCGATCCACATTGGTTACATGTGAACCGTCTGATTTAAATTCAACTTGACGGCCCTCTTTATGAAGTAGTGCATTTTGCCCAGCACTAAAAACGATCTGAGAAAGCTGGGCGAGTTCTTGGGTCATGCAATGGTAAAGACGCCAAACCTTGCTGGTTTGAGCCGACAAATTTGAAAATGAATGGGTATAATATCTATTCCACGAGCGGGCATAGCTCAGTGGTAGAGCGACTCCTTGCCAAGGAGTAGGTCGCCAGTTCGAATCTGGTTGCCCGCTCCATTCCCCTATCTAATTCGTTTCAAAAGCGTGATTAAATCCCCAAAGGGCGTCGGCGCAGGTCACCATTTCAAAGTTCCCGTGGTGATTCCAAATCAACTCGGCCTGGTTTGAAATACCTTCAGCAATTCCTATTCGACCATCTTGTAATTTGAAAATCTTGCCCTTGGTTTCATCGACCATATTCCATGCTTCTGCCATTTCAGCCCAAGAACTGGGGACAGGGGCCAAGGAATTCACCATAAGGATGATTCGCTCAAAAACTTCGACCGGGGTTCCGACTAACCGATTTTCGTTGGCAAGACTTGACGCCCGATGGGCAATCTCAGGTGGAAAAGACATTCGACCAACATTAATACCGAAGCCGATGACGGGAACTCCGTCAACCACTTCAGTCAATACCCCGCAGACCTTCTTCCGATCAATGACTAAATCGTTGGGCCACTGAACCCTCAAATCGAATTCTTGAGCGAGAGCCAAACAGAACCACATTCCAATGAGATATGGTTTGGAAAGTCCTTTGTACTCGGGCAACGCAATAGATACGGCCAAAGACCGTCCCGGTTCCGAATACCATTGCCGATCAAAACGCCCTTTGCCGGCTGTCTGGTCAGTTGTCCAGTGAACGCCAGTTAAGGCGAGCTTCGCTTCATTTTGGGTTGAAGCGATTTGGATATGATGAGTAACTGGTCCGCTCAGGTTCATCGTAATTCCAAATGAAACGGCAGTGCAATTACGGAGTGCGTGATCGCTCCCACTGAAATTATGTCGACTCCTGATTGAGCGATCGATTGCACTGTTTCCAAGTTAACTCCTCCACTCGCTTCGAACACCGCTTGCCCAGCATGCGTTGCAACAATTCGCGCCATTTCCGTTGTTGCCATGTTATCCAACATTACGACGTCAGCTTGGATTTGAATTGCTTCTACGACCTGAGCTTCGGACTCACATTCGACTTCAATCTTGACAAGATGCCCAAGATTCTCGCGAACTGCAGTAACTGCGGCTTTGATTGAACCGCTAGCCTGAATGTGGTTGTCTTTGATCATCACTGCGTCGTACAATCCCATTCGATGATTAAAGCCGCCACCACATCTCACTGCGTACTTTTGAAGCAGACGCAGACCTGGCAATGTCTTTCTGGTGTCGGCAATTCTTGCCTTTGTCCCTTTGGTTAGAGCTACGTATTGGGCGGTTGAAGATGCGACGCCACTCAGATGCATAAGGAAGTTAAGTGCGGTTCTCTCTAGTTGTAAGACGTTTCTCGCATCAAGTCTTCCTTTCGCAACGATTGTGCCGGGTTCAACTTGGTCGCCATCCTTGCAGAGCGCTTCAAAGTCTTCATTTTCGTTTGTTTGTTGGAACAAGTACTCTACAATTCCAAGTCCGCAAACAACGCCTGTGCCCTGCGATTCGATGTACCAATCAACCAATTCCCCTTTTGGCATTGCCGGTGCCGATATGTCACCGGTTCCAATGTCTTCCCGAAGAGACAACTCGACTATATCTTCCCATCCGAACGGTTCAGCCGAAAGCCAAGCACTCATATTCGATAGTTTACTTGGA
>JAYVHY010000205.1:0-4024 GCA_043770615.1 Armatimonadota bacterium
CTTTTTCTCAACGTATCGTTGAGAATTGCGTCAAGAAAGTTTCGCTCAGGAATCGTCCCACCTTGGGCTTTAAATGCCAACAGCTGCTCGATCATTTGCTTATTGATTTCGTTAACTTTGTCATCCGCATCCATCCCTGCGTAGTCTGCAGTCGGCTTGTGAACGAACGAAAAAGCCATGGCTTCTCGCTTCTCTCGCTTTGCCAATTCACCCACAGCTTCGCCCGCTTGCTGCCTCATCGCACGGTAAATCCCCGTCACCCGTTGCTCAAATTCAGAAGGCAGTTCATCTGGTCTTGGATACCGACGAGCAATTTGGATCGCACTTTCGTGAAGTCCTTTAACTGCCTTTTCGCTCCAATCTGTCGACTTGGGAAACTGTCGTAAGGAATCCGACACGACTTGGTCAATATCACTTTGAATCGCTTCAATCTTTTGTACTTGTCCGGTCAATTCGGTGTCTTTTGCAGCAAAACCTCGATGGCGCTCTTCATACTCTCGCTTTCTCTTTTGCGCCTCTAGATCTCGGTTCGATTTGCTCTTTAAGTAAGCCGTTTTCAGGACATCAATGTTCGCATTTTGGTTGTTCACATCGTTGCGATACTTAGTTTGGGCATCCTCATTTTCTTCATCGGCAACCCGTTTTGCGCCATAGCTGAGGCCAGTCAAGACATCAGGCGCAATACCAAGCCCACCCAAGAGTACAGTTGCGAGACCAATGATCGCTTCTGCATCACCAATTCGAGCCTTTTTCAAGATGGGTTCGGCAACAGGTGATTGATTCAATGATTTCTGGTAAGCGTTCCAAGTTTCGTCAACATCGGACCCTTCCGGCTCAACGAGCCTGTTGGCCGAAGCCTCGGCTTGATTAGCTTCGAATTTTCGGGCGACTTCAGCCTGCTGATCCTTATAATCAAAAATATGGTCAATCAATTTATCAGGAGGGTTTCCGCTCTTGGCCTGATCAAAGAAATATCGGTCAACATCGTTTTGACTCGCAAATTGGGCGATTGCGTTAAAGATATCCTCCTTCATCCCAACCATTCCGGCACCTTGCTTAAACGCCGTCTTTCTCGCAATGTGGAACATTGGATCCTTCGGCTTGTCCCAACGGTTAAGGGTCTGTAGTTCGTAGTTCTTTGGCGAGTCAGGTTTTCTTTGTTTTGGCTCTTTCAAGGGTTGATTGGCCGGGGAAACTCCGGAGCCTCCAGGCATACCGTCAAAATCCGTCCCTGCCTGTATTGGTCGCCCGTCTTGACCCAAAAAGTGACTGTATGCGCCTTTTCTTTCCTCACGCGGACCTACGCCATAGGGAGTTTCATCGCTAAAGGTATTGTTAGGTTCTTGCATAGTATTTATTTGATTTTCATCCAGTTCCAGTCTGCTCCAGCAAGGGAGCCCAACGAACTCATCATTCCCGAAGCTCCAGCTTGAGCCTGTCTTTGCCCTATTCCGTAAATATCCTTACCGATCGAGGAATCAAAGTTGGCAAAGTTTTGCGTAGATTGATCAATTCCCTGAATGTATTGCATTCTCTTTTGTTGGAACTTGTCCTTCAACCCGATTCTTGAATTTGCGTATTCAATCTGGCCCTTTTCAGACATGTGACGAAGACCCTGAGCAGTATTCGAGTCTCCCCTTCGGTAGCCCAATTCGCGATCGCGAGCAATAGCGTTGTCAGTACTCACATTCATAAACCTTTTCCAAGACCGGTCATTCTCTTCCATTTCTGCCGCCGAGTTGAACTCGCCTCTTGCTTCGGCTCGTTTGAACTCATCGATCTGCCTTTTGAGGCTATCGAGAGCATATTGATGCCCTTCCTCGATATAGCCCAAGCCTTTTCCCATCATTCCTCGACCTGCTTGCGCATTTCCGAGGCCCCCGAGAACGCCTGCGATACCCATTATTCCTTGTAACATTTACTTAACTTTTCTCCTACTTGTAATTTGATATTCGATTGCGAGTCCGTCAATACCGTCTCCTGCCTCATCACCCGCAATCTTGACTTGATGAGAAATTCCAATTTGAGAAACCGGAAATCGAACCCAACGTGAGGTTGCAGTCCCAGTGCTGGTTCCTGAGCGAAACGAGCCATTTCCAATCCGAGAAGATGCCGTAAAAACATCACTCTTATCGATGGTATTGAGTTGAACCCCACACAACCGAGCAGTTTGACCTTCAAAAGTTAATCTTTCGAGGGTCAAATGCCAATCTGGCATTGGGTACCCGCCATCGCGACCTATCCCGGCAATGAATGAGCCATTACGAAAGTCATACTCAACCAAATCCAATTGTCCCGAACTTCGTACGGCCAAATATTTTGACTCTGGCGTGAAACACGTCCGCTGCCAAGAGATGCCGCTATCTGCACCTTCAGAAGATGCCACGACTGTAAAGCAGTAGCTAATCTCCATCGAATCGACAAAGACAGTCGAGAGCATTTTGGGATGCATTGTCGCGGTGACAATGTAGTCCATGGCTATGCCAGCGGAGCCGTTTTGATTGACGATTGAACTATTTGAGGTCAGCATAAATGAGGCATGACCATCGGATAATAAAACGTTCATGATCGACGTCCCATTAATTTCGACCTTGCCAACTCCAAGTTCTGTTTCGTAAAGGCTTCCAGAAACAGAATGCCTAAGGCCGTCAGATACCGTTGCCTCACCTTCATATATTGAGAACGGAGTATACAGTGGGGCTAAGTGGATTGCCGCTGATACCCATGCGTCTGCGATGATGTTGAGATCGACGTTCGGTGGTTTGGGATCTGAACCCGTGTAATCAACTGTGATTGTCGCTGTTCGACTTGCCGTGCCTAAGAAGAAGTCAGTAAAGGCACCGCTTTGAACAACGTCAATATCATAATTATCGGGATCGTTCCAGTCGGGATTACCAGCCGAAGCCACATAAGCTGTCTCAAATCCAACTTTGCCATCATTGATGTCCGCGATCGATGGCAAGTCAGTCGTAATCTCGTAGTCAACCGTAGTTTGGCCCGTATCCACGATCTCACTCAAAGCCAGATTCGAACCAGTTGGTGCGCCATCTAGTGTCAATTTCGTCCAGTCGTGAAAGACATCAATTTCACCAACTTTCCGGTGCCGACTTCGGATCTTGATCTTATCAAGTGTTGCCGAGAGGGGAAGCAAAACTGCCGGCGGTATTCCTTCACTGCGAAGTATCTTAGTCTTGTCACCGTAGTTGAGCAGACCGGAACTGGCTTCATTTTCATCATCAACTGCTCCATATGCGGGATCACCCCAGTCCTTCGTCCATCCAGTTCGCACAACCGACGTTGGCGTTCCTGACCCCGGCGAATAGGCTCTACAGGTCGAAACCTCTTCCATTCCTGGCGGAGTCGTCAGCTGGTATTCGTAGAACTCCCAACCTGAACCAGAGTCGTCCTGCCGGTAGACTGCGGCACGCTTACCGAGGATTACCCACAGACTTGAAGTTGCCTCCTGAAATTCGACAAGGGAATTGGCAATTGAAAGGATAGGAAATTCACCGAGTTGCTCGGTCAGCAAGAATTGTTTGACTTTGTGGCGTACCAAGCTCGACAACTCAAACGGTTTTGCCCGGGTATCTCCGGTGAAACCGGGTATCGAATTGACCAGCCAAACATTGCCTTCCGAATCAAGGTAGGCTGCTCCATCTTCTCCCGAGAGCGGTCTAAATCGACACCCCGCATAGGGGCCAGCTATACCCCTCGATCCCGGAATTTGTCGGGAAGGTGAGAGGTTTACTGGAAAGTCTCCTTGCAGGGCATAGGCCGCCTTTTCTCCAACTATAAATGCATTGGTTCCAGCCTGAACCCCCCAAACGGGTTGGTCTGCTTGATTGTCGGCTAAGGTGCGTTGGGCGGGTTGTGTTAAGTCGTCCTCGTCGTAGGTAACTTCGCTGTCATAGGTTTCTTCTGCTTTACCTACTCGCGAGATATGTATGTTTCCGAACCCTCCAGAAGTGAGCCATATCATCGACTGCTTGAACGGAAAGGCATATCGAACCCCTTTGGTTTTGAA
>JAYVHY010000206.1:0-9137 GCA_043770615.1 Armatimonadota bacterium
AACCTCACAAATGATGGGAACGAAAGCACACGCAGAACGTCGCTGACGCAACTGTAAATGATACTCAACGTGTGAATCGTTTTGCAACCCTGAAACGTCTCGTTTCGGATTTGCCCGCCAAACTTTTGAGTCGGGCGAATCTAACCCATCCAGTCTACCGGGTTGAACGGCTTTTCACCGTACGAATTGGCCCTATGGGGAAAAGACATAATGGCTTCGCGGTCATCGGAGCTCTTTGTCATCAACAAAACCCATAAATTCTTGAAATCTTTGTGAGTTCGAATGTACTCCAAAACCTGGTACCCGTTGACTTCCGGCATGTTGTAGTCGACGATCACCCGGTCAAATGTCTCCTTGGAAAGCAAGTTGATCGCTTCTGCTCCTCCGAGGGCAACGGTAACTTGACATCCATTTCTTTCGAGATTGGCTTGAAGCAGACGGACGACATGTCGTTCATCGTCAACAACCAGGACTCGCTTTGGACGATCATTCATTTGGCGAGACCACCTAAGATTGGCTCAATTAGCTGAAAGCTAGCAGCTTGAGGCTAGCAGCTTCTTAGTTCCGATGTCGATATGTGATTCGACCCATCGTCAAATCGTACGGGCTAACTTCAACCTTGACTCGATCACCCGGAAGGATTCGGATATAGTGCATCCTCATTTTTCCGCTGACGTGAGCTAAAACCTCAAGATCACCTTCATCTAGCTTCACGCGAAATCGTGCGTTCGGCAAATTCTCAAGGATTGTGCCATCCAGCTCAATGCCCTGCTCCTTCCCCGATTGATCTCCCGTTTTTTGCTTAAAGTGCCTTCGTCGCGCCATTAGTCTTTAGTTTACCAAGGTTCGGCTCAACTGAAAATTCTCTAGCGTCCATAATTGATCCACAGATGAAGCCAGACGTGATTGTGGTGGGAGCGGGGGCAGCTGGAATATTTGCCGCTTGGCGAGCCGCATCCCTCGGAGCAAAAGTCGTCTTGCTTGAGAAGACCGCAAGGATTGGAACCAAGATATTGATTTCGGGTGGCGGCAAATGCAACATCTGTCATGACGGACCAATCGAATCCGTTCTTGCCCCGTTCCGGCAAAATGAGGCACGATTCATTCGTCCCAGCGTTTATCGATTTCCCAGTACTTCGATTGTTCCCTTGTTCACCGATCGAGGTATCGAGGTTTACACCAGACCAGATGGGCGAATATTCCCCGTCCATCAAACCGCAAAAGACGTCGTATCCGTCCTTAAGGGCATCCTCGACGAAGCCGGAGTTTGGGTATATCTCAATTCACCCGTTGAAGAGCTAGTCATTGAAAAAGGGATTGTCATCGGCGTAAAGATCGGAGAAGCCAAAGAAGTTGCGCGACGAATGCCAGTCGAAAAGACCCAGTACGGGGCAAAAGCTTTACTTTCCGAAGCGTTGACAATAGCGGATAGGCATGACCGAATTGATGCCACCGAGCTGTTTGCGGCAAAAGTAATTGTATGTGCGGGAGGATCAAGCTATCCTAACTCCGGAACCACCGGAGACGGATGGAGGTGGCTCAAGCAAGCGGGGCATACAATCGTGAAGACCCGTGCCGCCCTCGCACCGATCTACCTCTCAGAGCCTAAAGTTGACTTGTCCGGCGTCGCATTGCGCAACATAGTCCTGAAAGCAAGAGCATCCAAAGAAGTAGCACGATGGACTGGAGACCTCCTATTCACCCATCTTGGCGTCTCTGGTCCTTGCGCTTTGGGAATTAGCCGATTAGTTGCCGAGACCCTCGAAAATCAGCCCGTCAGACTTGAGGTCGATCTGTTGCCAGATATCAAGGAAGACGCCATCACCGATCGGGTTCTCACCGAAAACCTTAAATCATCAGTTTCGAAATTCTTGCAGGAATTCTTGCCCGACAGCCTTATCACTCCATTTTCCGAAGGTTGTGATATCAATCCCAACACAACATTTGGGCAGCTGGACCGAAAATCCAGAAATCGCCTCGTTAGTCATGTCAAAAGCTGGCCGATCGGAGAAGTTCGGCACGTTCCTCTGGAAAAGGGCGAAGTCGTCGCCGGCGGCGTTAGTCTTGATGAAGTCGATCCGAAGACGATGGAATCCAAGGTTGTTTCTGGACTCTACTTATGCGGCGAAGTCCTCGATATTGCCGGTCCGGTCGGTGGCTACAACCTTCAATCTGCGTTTGCAACCGGATTTGTAGCGGGCGAATCAGCGGCATCCCCATGATTGCTTGCTGATGACTCAAATAGTATTTGCGTATAATCCATTCATGAAGAAATCGGTTCTCGTTAAGTCAGCGCTCCTTGGAGTCAGCGTACTTTTTGTCTTCGGATTCGCCCGCCGATCCGCCCTTATTCAAGAATTTTCTCTCCAAGATCCTAAGGGTGCTAACGGATTTGTCTTTAGCTTGACCGACGGACTAGAACCACTTCATGGAACCGGCAACGACGTTACTGGAACCGTACTGTTTAATGCTGAGAATCCGGCAAAATCAACTGGAAAGATTGTCATTGGAATCAAGAGCTTAAAGTTAACCAGCGACCAAATGACCGAGAACATGAAAGGCAGTTGGTGCCTTGATGCGGACAAGTACCCGACGGCGACGTTTGAAGTTGAGTCTGGAAAGCTAGACAAAACTGACAAAGATGGCACGATGCACGGATCCGCAGTGGGCATGTTTACCGTTCGTGGGATTTCGAAGCGAATCACCGTCAAAGGCACTGGTCGATATGTTAAAAACGGAATCAAAGCCCGATTTGGCGACAAAGAAGGAGACCTCATGATTCTCAAAACCGAGTTTGACTTCAATCGATTTGACTACAAGATTGGAACTGACCTTGCCGATACCCTCATCTCAAATCGAGTCCACGTGATCATCAATTGCGCGGCGATGTCGTTCGCTAAGCCTCAGAAATAATATATTTTTCAAGTAGGCCGCGCATCTCTTTGACAAGCTCTGCCTCAATGTAAATCCCGTCTTCTCTATACTCCTCTTTCAGCACTCGACCAAAGTTGTAACACTCCTGAATCAAGCCAGTGTGGGAGTAGGGGATCAAAGCTTGAATGGTTCCGAGAAGGTCTTGGACTTGACGCTTGATCGCGGCCAAGAGATCGTCAATTCCTTCACCCGTTGTCGCTGAAATTGCCACTGAGTTAGGAAACTCGGCTACAAGTCCCCTTACCAACGTAGGATCATTTGCCGCGTCAATTTTGTTGAATACAGTGATCGCTGGTTTGTCCTTCGCGCCAAGGTAGTGCAAAGTTTCCAAGACGGCGTCTCGCTGAGATTCCCACGACGGAGCACTCACATCGACGAGGTGAAGGATGAAATCACTGAACGTGACTTCCTCAAGCGTTGACTGAAATGCAGCAACCAAGTGAGTTGGCAGTTTTCGAATAAATCCTACGGTATCCGTCAAAAATAGTGCGTAGCCATCCGGAAGGTCAACCTTTCGAGTGGTTGGATCAAGAGTAGCAAACGGCATAGCATCCACCAAAACGTCGGTGCCGGCTAGTCGGTTCATCAATGTGCTTTTGCCCGCACTGGTATATCCGACGATACTTGCAAAGGGAAATGGGTGCTTGCGGCGACTTGAGCGTTGTTGATCTCGAACTCGCTTGACATCGATGATTTCGTCCTTAAGTCGCGAAATTCTATCTCGGACTAAACGCTTATCCGATTCAAGCTTCGTTTCACCCGGACCCCTCATGCCAATACCGCCCTTCTGCCGTTCAAACTTTGTATAGACCGACATCAGTTTAGGCATCATATAGGTCAGCTGGGCTAACTCAACCTGCAACATGCCTTCCTTTGTTCTTGCCCGTCGAGCGAAGATGTCCAGAATAAGTTGAGTTCGATCGACGACTCGGGTCTCAAACGCTTTTTCGAGGTTGCGTTGCTGCATACCACTGACTTCGCCGTCAATGAGGACAATATCAGCCTTGAGGTCTTTGGCAAGAATCGCAATTTCTTCGACTTTGCCGGAACCGATGAACGTACCCTTATACGGTCGATCTAAACGCTGACGAACGATCGTTAGAGGCTCTACTCCGGCTGCTTCGCAAAGTCCAATGAGCTCTTCTTCGACAATCACGTCGTCAAGTTCATCCTCATTGATGACGACAAGAAGCGCGGTCTCGACCGGATCTTCATTGGACATTGTTTTGGACTTAGACATTAAAAATTTCCGGTGTAGATTACGCCGCCATGAATGGCTTGAACCTCGGCAACAATTCCTTCTACACAAGCATCGAAGATCTTTTTGCCCTTCGCCGCGCTTGCTCGAGTCGCAAACCCAAGCACCCCTTCTTCACTGATTTCGTCCCACATCTTAATCAAAGACTGTGTCGGTGGTTCAGATTTCAACCCATCATCTCTAAGCAAGTCCATTCGGACTTTGGTTGGGTAAAGGTGCATCATGAGGCTTGTCTCCGCTTCGCAAGCGTGTTGGATTCCCTTTGCCGGGCCATCCATCACGTCTTTCACAGCGGCTTCACCAAAAATGTAGTAGCCAGCGTGTCCGACCGTTAAATCGTTGTGCTTCTCCTTGATTGCTCGCAGGGCAACGCCGTTAGGATCTTGGTTACCACCGTGCCCGTTAATAACCAAAAACCGATGAAATCCGTGTCTCATCATCGAGTCAACGATAGCGGTCAAAGCCAAGATATAACCTTCCATCGAAGCCGAACAAGTTCCGGCAAAGTTAAGGTGATGACCGCTGGCCCCAAGCCAAATGCAAGGCGTCAAAAGGACTTGGTCGACAGTTATTAACTCAACGGCCGAGGTTACGGCAGTTGCCAGCAAGGAATCAGTGAGAAGCGGTAAGTGCGCCCCATGTTGCTCTAACGAACCAGTAGGAATGAGCACGATGGTATTCCGGTTCAAAGCATCGACCTCTTTCCAGGTCATTTCAGCAAGGATCATATGTCAAGTATGACTTGGGAGCTATCCGCTGTTAGCTCTTGGCCATTAGCAAATGCACAGAAATCAAAAGGTTTCTCGACAAAGGACGATGTTAGAATGGATTTCGGAGCTCGAAGCTAGCGGCTTCTTGGCTAACAGCTATCTGCTTCCTCAATGCGGATTAAGGTTCTTCATCAAAGACTTGATCTGGCCCAGAAGTTCCTTGTCATGGTGCATCAACTCGTCAATCTTTTGGTATCCATGCATGATCGACGTATGATCTCGATCGCCGAACTGTGAACCGATATGCTTCCAAGAATCTCCAGTGATTCTTCTGGTCAGGAAGATGGCAATATGCCGAGCATGAACAACCGGAGCCTTTCGGCTAGGTCCCTTAATATCATCAATTGAAATGTTATATTGGGTTGAAACCATGTCAACTATTTGACCAAAACCTGGCTTAGAAAACGCATCATGGAAGTACTTCTCAACAATAGGCTCCGCAAATTCTTTGGTAAGAGGAGTTTCAGCAAGCGATGCCATCGTGACCAGCTTAGTGATTGCTCCCTCAAGAACCCTGACATTCCCAGGAACACTCTCTGCCAAGAACATCGCAAGCTCATATCCCATTTCAACTTCAAGTGCCTTTGCTTTCGACTGAATGATTGCGCAACGAGTCTCGGTGTCAGGCATCTGGATATCGGCGACCAAACCGGATTCAAAACGAGAGCGCAGCCGCTCATCCATTTGATAAATATCTTTTGGTGGTCGATCCGATGTCAAAACGATCTGCTTTCCAAGGGAATGTAGGTAGTTAAAGGTATGGAAAATCTCTTCTTGAGTCTTGTCTTTTCCAGCAAGAAATTGAATGTCATCCACGAGCCAAACTTCGACATGGCGGTGCTGACGTCGGAAGTGCTCGACCTTATTTGCCTGAAGAGCATTGATGAACTCTTCAGCAAATTGTTGGGCAGTCATATAGACGATTGAAATTCCGGGATGAGAGGACAGTAATTCCCTGGCGATCGAGTGTAAGAGGTGGGTTTTTCCGAGGCCACTTGAACCATAAATGAAAAGCGGATTATATTTTAGGCCGGGATCCTTCGCAACGCCCTTGGCACCGGCAACGGCTAGTCTATTGCTTTGGCCAACGATGAATTTCTCAAACTGATACTTTTCGTTCGGTACAAATCGAGTGGTTGCACTCTCTGAAGTTGGAGAATATGTTACGGCTTTGGTTGGAGTGTGATCAGACTTTTCTCTCGGTTTTGCGAGGACTTCTAGTTGGATCGACTCCCCAAGTTCATCGCTGAGATAGCTTTGGAGAATTCCAGAAAAACGTTCTCGAACCCATTCCTGCAGAAATCTTCCAGGTGCGCACAAACGAACCGTACTATCATCGAAAGAAACGGGAGCCAACGGGCGAATAAAGCGAGCCATAATTGGCTCTTGAACTTCGCTTGAAATCCTGCCGAGTACCCGTTGCCATGCCGCTTCTAAGCGTATGCGAGATTCGGAGTCTTCAAAGGAGAGCTGCTCTTTCATTGTGTTAAGGCGGGGTGCCAGGAGAGGCAGTATACACAGGAAAAATCAGGAAAATTGAGTAACTTTTTGAACTTTTTTGCACCCTTTTATATCCCTCATTCGTCTTGACTTTTCTTACCGGTTGACTCATATCTACTGGTTCTTTTGCCAGGCAGGTTCCCCTTGGTAGACTAATACCAATTCATTCTATGGCACATCGAAAAATCCTTGGTGTTTTGGGCGGCGATCACATGACCGCTCCAAAGATTGCTGCGTGGATTGAGTCTGCAGATATCGTAATTGCTGCCGACAGTGGCATGTTGCGGGTCCTAGAGGCAGGCTATGCTCCTGATGTTGTTATCGGGGATTTCGATTCTCTCTCACAAGAAATT
Source organism: Armatimonadota bacterium (assembly GCA_043770615.1). Lineage (GTDB taxonomy): Bacteria > Armatimonadota > Fimbriimonadia > Fimbriimonadales > Fimbriimonadaceae > Fimbriimonas. Next base: position 6,816 of record JAYVHY010000206.1, read on the forward strand.
GTTGGCGAAGACACAACGATGATCGTTGATCATGACCAAAATTCAACTGACTGCAGCAAACTCCTCAGCTATGTAGCTCACATGGGATATTCCAACGTCACGCTAATTTGTGCCGAGGGCGATCTATCCGACCACTTTATTGACACCGTCCATTGCTCCGTTCGCGCCTACATCGATACATATATTGGTCTTGAACGAGGAATAGCCCATATCTTAAAGGGCCCGATAACCCGAACAATTCCGTCGAGCCCTGGTAAGCGAGTTTCCCTTTTACCACTCGAAACGGTGTCCAATGCATCTTTATCCGGAGTTCAATGGAGCTTTAAAGGAGAGACTTTATCCGTTCGAGGATTTACAAGTATTTCGAATATGGCAACCGAATCTGAGCTAAGAGTATCGCTTGAAGATGGTTCGGCTTACCTGTTCGTCGAGTCTGAAGAGCCCCAATGGTTCGTTCCGTCCCCTGAACGAGCGTAGGAATTGAATTAGATTTGTTGACCTCTTCTTCAATTTAACGGTAATTTTTACAGGATTTGACCGAATAATAGAATTGGGAGTAACCATGACAGAAGACACTCAAGTAGCTGACCCTATCGAAAACCTCGATGATGCCAATGAAGAGGCGGTAGAGGACGCAGGAGAAACGACACCTGCTGACGATTCTGGCACGAGCCAACCAACCCTGGTAGTGAAACGAAATGGCGCCGAAACGACCGAAATTTTTACCGTCGTTAGCCCCTGCGTGATCGGTCGCTTTGATCCGTCTGTGGGTCCAATCGACATCGACCTAGGCAACCTTCCCGAAGGCGTTTATGTAAGCCGCAAGCACGCCAAAATCACCCAAGAAGATGGTGTCTGGAAGATTCATGATCTCGGTTCATCAAATGGAACGTTTGTTCTCGTAGACGATTTTGAGAAGGTAACCATTGCCGACTTAGCCGACGGCGCAGAGATCGCTCTCGGAAACGCACGATTCGTCTTCCACTTGAACTAAGTTCAGATTAGCTGCACGTCTCGGGATCCAAGTTGGACTTCCCCAATTACTGCCGCGTGCTCTCCCGATTCGCTCAGGACATCAATGATGCCCTGGGCGGCAAATCGGTCGACAATCAAAACCATTCCAATTCCCATATTGAAGGTTCGGTACATTTCAGTTTCAGAAATTTGCCCTGATTCCTGAATCAAGCTAAATATTGGGCTTGGTGTCCAAGATCTCTTCTCGATCAAAACCCGTGCGCTTGACGGAAGTACTCTCGGAATATTGTCGAAGAATCCGCCACCGGTTAGGTGGGCAATCGCATGAATGCTAGGTTGAGCGAGCAGCGGATAAACCGAGTTGAAATAACATCGGTGAGGCTTCAAAAGCGCAGTGCCAATACTCTCACCTAAGCCTTCTGGCTCATCTCGAACACTAAGACCTGCAACTTCAAAAAGGGCTCGTCGAGCAAGTGAAAAACCATTCGTGTGAAGTCCGTTGCTTGCGATACCAATGACGACATCACCAGGGCTAACCGTGCGTGGCAATAGTTGATCGGTATCAACGACCCCGACAATCGTCCCAACGATATCAATCTCTCCCTCAACGTAGACTCCCGGCATTTCGGCGGTTTCGCCGCCGATGAGAGCGCAACCGACTTCAAGGCACGATTCTGCCATTCCTCCGATTACCGATTCAAATACTTCGGCCGAAAGGCGAGAAGTCGCAAAGTAATCAAGAAAGAAAAGCGGCTTCGCTCCTTGGCAAAGAATATCATTGACGCAGTGGTTGACAATGTCCTTCCCTAGGTTTGAAAAGTCTCCGGCCATGGCAGCGACTTTCGTTTTTGTTCCAACCCCATCAATGGACGAAACGATAAGCGGATTAGTCATTCCAGGGAACATTCCCTTAAAAAGAGCCCCGAATCCTCCGAGTCCGCCAACTACATTTTCAGTTTGTGTAGCTTTGATTTTTTCTCCGACCCCCCGTAGTGCGCGGCTTGCCTCGTCAATGTTGACGCCTGAAGAGGCATAGGTCATTTCGTTGCTCATCCTTATCAATCTACCCCGGCAGGGGCAGTTTTGGTTCCACCGTACGAGGTATCATCTTCCGGTTGGGTCTGTAGCTCAGCGGTAGAGCAGTGGCCTTTTAAGCCATTGGTCGAGGGTTCGAATCCCTCCGGACCCACCAGACTTCGCCAAGGCGCTTCGTCTGGCAGGCCAATGAACCAACCAACAATTTACAATCAGGGACAACTTGCCTTGGCTAAGTCTGTCCGCCGAAGCAAAAGCAGTGTGTCAACTTACTTTAATGAGTGAATTTGCGAAGGAGGACAATCATCAAAT
>JAYVHY010000207.1:0-4005 GCA_043770615.1 Armatimonadota bacterium
GTAGGAGAAACTAGAAATGGAAGCAACCATCAAAGTCAGATTTGAGGATGGATTGAAGGCACCGTTGTCTTGGTCACCGACTGAAGGTGGCAGGCGATCGATTATTTGCTTTGAAGACCATTTGATTGAAGACCTCGGCGCTGATGAAAGTGGTTCAAGGTTTGCGGCGATTTCAGAGAAGATGATATCGGGAGGCTATTATCCGCCTGACGCGGTCCAGTTCTTTGGCCTATTTCAAGATGAACACAGATCCATGCAAATTGGAGATCGGGTACAGCAGCGAGCACCTATATTTGGCGGCTTGTTCGCGTGGTCAATGGTTGAGATTTACATCGCAGACCTGCGGAATGACTATTGCCGAATCGGCTAAGTTACAACCGAGAAGCATCACGGACGGGGAATATGGTCTGCAACATTGGCTCGAAAGGACGGAAAACTATCTTTGACTGTGGAAAGCATTGCCAGCCCCCATTCATTCCTATTCTGGGCTGGATTGCCCTTCGCTCGGCTCCTTCAACTGAGGGCAAGGCAGCGGGCAATCGAGGAATTCCGAAAGCTCTAGAGTCCAACAATTCCGTTTGGCACACAAAATCCTGGCAGGTAGTCCCAACCGAGATCTGCCGAGTTCTTACTGCCTAACTCAGACTAAGAAATGGGAACTTACCCACTAAGAAGTTTTAGCGCATTGAACAGCAATGGTTCGCCAAAACTTGGTTAAACTCCAAATTGAGCCATGACAATTCTTGCAATCCTGATAACATCGCATCTGCTAGGATTGAATGTGAGTGGGCAGAAGTTAGGCATCTTTGAAGGAAGCAGCGACGTTGGTAAGGTCCGTCATCCAGGCAAAGTCAAATTTGATTCCACCACTGGTTCATACACAGTATCTGGTAGCGGAACTAACATGTGGTCCAACCACGATGAATTCCATTTTGTTTGGAAGCGGGTGTCCGGCAATCAGACAATTGAAGCAGCAACCCAATTTGTTGGGGAAGGAAAGAGTCCTTTTCGTAAGTCCTGCCTGATTATTCGCCAATCTTTGAATAGCGACTCGGCATATGCCGGCATTGTCGTTCACGGCGACGGCGTAACAGCTTTGCAATATCGGGACACAAAGGGCGGAACATCCCACGAAACTCAAATACCGACTCGCCGACCCGAATCAATCCGATTAGACAGGAATGAGGACTACGTGTTGGCCTATCTAAATGACACCTTTTCAGGAGCATCAATTCGGCTTGAATTGAAAGAACCTTACTATATTGGCATTGGGGTTTGTGCTCGCAATGAAGATGCAATTGAGTCAGCAATCTTCTCTAGAGTTTCCATTAACACCTTGGAAACTGGCGCCGGCACGCTGATGAGTTCCCTTGAAACCGTGGAGATTTCCAATACAAATCGAAGAATCGTACACGTATTTGAAGACCATATTGAAGCTCCAAATTGGACTCCAGACGGAAAGGACCTCGTCTATAACAGCAATGGACTCCTCTACAAAATGCCATGGACGGGCGGGACTCCTGATCAGATCAACACCGACTTTGCTACCCGATGTAACAATGATCACGGAATTTCTCCCGATGGTCAATCGATCGTTATAAGTGACCAATCCCAAGACGACAATCAATCAACCATTTATACACTGCCTTTTGCCGGCGGAAAGCCAAAACGTATCACGCAGGGAACTCCATCGTACTGGCATGGTTGGTCACCAAACGGAAAGACTTTGGCATATTGTGCTCAACGAGACGGAAAGTACGGAATATTCACGATTCCCGTAGCAGGCGGCCAGGAGACCCGGCTCACCACGGCCGAAGTTGGAAAACTTGACGATGGTCCCGACTATTCTCCCGACGGCAAGCACATCTATTTCAACTCAGATCGGTCTGGCAAAATGCAAATTTACCGAATGAACACGGATGGTTCTGAAGTTGAACCAGTTACGAAAGATAACCGCAACAATTGGTTTGGGCATGTCTCGCCAGACGGCAAATGGATGGTCTATTTGAGCTATGAACCTAATGTAAAGGGCCACCCTGCCAACCAAGATGTCATGCTTCGACTTCACAACTTGGGTAATGGAACTGAAAAGGACCTAGTGAAGCTATTTGGCGGTCAGGGAACGATTAATGTTCCGAGTTGGTCTCCGGACAGCAAAAGGGTTGCGTTTGTCAGTTATCAATTCGTTAGCTAAAAAAGAGAATGCCCCAGAACTCGCCTCCTGGGGCACTACGTTGATCAATTGACAGTTACGCCGAGTTTCTTGAGGGCTTCTTCGACCCGCTTATCCTTTTCTTCATACCCAACGATCGCATCAGCAACCTTTCCGTCTTTGTCAATGATGTACGTAGTAGGAATTCCGCTCACATTGAACTTGCTGGCGGCAATGCTCTTTGAGTTATCGCGAGCTGCGGGGTCGAATGCAAATTGGAAGGTGTACTTATCCTTATTTGTGGGCATCCACTTCGTGTAGGAATCTTTGTCGTCCCATACACAAACCCCCAGCACCACAACACCTTGATCTTTTACTGCCTTGTAGACCGACTCAATGTGCGGCATTGACGCCATGCATGGTCCACACCAGGTTGCCCAGAAATCAATCACAACAATTTGTCCTTTATAGTCAGATAACTTAAGGTCGCCTCCGCCCCATTTCTCGGCCATGAAATCTGGAGCTGGGCTGCCAGCTTTGAGTAATGGCTTGGCAGCTTCGCGTTTTGGTGCCAGCTCAGGTACTGCCTTGTTAGTCGGTTTGATCGTGACCTTTGCTCCGTCAACTGAAATTTTTGCTTCATAAGCTTGACCGCCGAACATAAACGGAGCCCGAGCATCAACTTTTTCTGGTTTACCATCAACTTCGATTTGTAACCAGACTGGTCGACTCTTCTTTGCGGATTCAGCATCAGTGGCAGTTTTATTGAATATACCGTCAGCATCATTTTCCACCAGGAGAGCCTTGTGCATTTTGCCATCTATTTCGACCAAACCATTGCGGGATGATTCACGATAACAGAAGAGAGGATTAGGCTCAGCTCTAACAAATCGGTAAAGACCAACGTTATAAGGAGCCGACAAAGTTTCTTTTGTCTTGGTACCGTACGACGCCCTCAGAGTTACGTCCATCACCCCGTACATTGCACGCTGTCCCTCTTTCTTGATGTTCCAAGCTCCGTCGCCGTCGTTGGTCAAATCGCCATCTTGGTTTTTATCAATATAGATTTTGAAGTCTGAGTCGGTAGGTTCGTCCAAAGCAACGATGAAAACACTCTTTGGACCATTTCCAAGGGTGATCGTTCCGTATTTTGGTACCGCTTTGTAGGCAGGTTCACCCTTCACTTGAGTTGACTTTGTGGCTGAAAGTGCAATTTGGACAGGGAAGTAGCCAAGTTTGGCTTCGACAGCACCTTTAGGCTGAATGACCAAGTCGTCTGGTCTTGCGGCAGACATTGTTGATATGGCGAGAATTGCGATTGTTGAGAGCATGATAGAGGAATCTCCGAGTTCAACTGCGGGTTTGAACACCGCTTACTGGCATTTTACAACTTTCAGGGAGTTTCGGTTCAATTACTGTAAAAACGATCGAAGCATCGAATCATAGAATCTCCAGGCAAAGTAAGTTATGCAACCAAGCGCCAATACTCCGATTACCGTCCATAGACTGATTTTGGTTATCATTGGTTGAGGATTCCCCAGACGAAAAATATTGCCCTCCCTATCACCTACAACACCTTTTCTTCGCAAAGATTGCAAGACAAATGACAGAAGGATTGCCAAGAGAATAATGGCGATTGAAAAAAAAGAATAAGTCACCTTAGAAGTCCCTCTGGATTACTGTGGGAATTCAGTTTCATCTCCGTTTATTTGGACATTACCGAATCTTCTATCCGCAAGTTAGATTGAAGGGTTCCCGAATAGAGCTTGTATCCGCCGATCAGCACGAAAGCCACCAACAAAACTCCGAGCTTTGCAAAAAGTGCATCTCGCCTGGGAGTTGGGGGAGAAAGT
>JAYVHY010000208.1:0-9068 GCA_043770615.1 Armatimonadota bacterium
CAACTAGTCGGACTACTTTTTCTTAAGTTCGGAGATGTTATACATAATCATCGTTTGACCAGTCTTCTCATTTCTCGTCAATTTGTAGACCAATTTAAAACCATCTGAAAATTCGAAAACTCCATTTCTCAAAATGGAGTCATTAAAAACTCCGCTCATGGGGTTCGAATGATTCCCCAGTTTCGAACCCTCGTCTTTGATAAATGCTTCCACTTTGTCGAGCCCGTCTTTGCTTGAAAAAGTTCGAGCGTACGCATGAGTAACATCGGTGTCCATTTCTAATGACGTAAATTCAATTTTTTCTGAACCTGGATAGATTGGGATGCGGAAAATGCTGTTGCTAAACTTCTCTACTTCCTTTGGCCCTGTTGTATCTTTCGCCGCAGGTTCATTCGACTTTACGTCTAACTCTGACCCTGGGATTCCTGGATCAGCAATTATGTGCTTACTTTCTCCCGAGCAACCCATAGCAATAACGAGAATCGGTGACAATACCCAAAGCTTCATGGTGCGATTATAACACTAAGTACCCTATAGACCCAAGCGACGCTTGATCGCCTGATCCGTACAGTCAACCGCAATTTCGGTGGCGACCATGGCATCATGCGGTGAAGCAAGATCACCAGGTTTTCCCGATCGCAAAAACTCCGCAAATTGGGCGTACATACCTTCAAAGTTCTTCTCGCCGGTGCCGCACCCGTGGTGGATACCTTCGCCGATTCTAGCTTCCAAAATATAGCCATCGCGGTCAAATCGTGCTACTCCGCCCGTGCCGATCACTTCATAGGTAAATACCGATCGAGGTTCTTTTGATGTGTGCCCGTATGTAAAGCTCACTTCGACCGATGCGGTGACCCCGTTTTCGAGTTGTAGTTGAGCCACAACATGATCGGGAGCTTCATAGTCCGAGACCCAAGTTCCAAATCCTTCCCAACTCTTGATTTCTAGTCCAGTCATCCACCTAATCAAATCGATCTGATGAACGCCGCAGTCCACGAGGGGGCCACCCTCCATCATTCGGCCCCTCCACATTGGGCTTTCGATCCAAACTCCCGCCCCATCCTGCACCCATTGACCATGAAGGTTCCACAGATAAATCATGCGGATATGCTTAACCTTGCCAACAATTCCCTGCTCAATCCATTGCTTAAGTTGTAGTGCCACTGGGCTAAACCGGTAAACCATGCCAACAAAAAATCCTTTGCCGGCATCTTCCATAACGGCGATCATGTCGGCGGCTTCGTCTTCATTGGTTGCGATTGGCTTCTCGCACAAGACATGGACACCATGCTCGGAACAGAGCATCACATTGTCATGATGGGTAAACAGGGGTGATGCAATAACAACTGCATCAAGCTTTTCGCCAAAAAAAACAGCTTCGTCAGTAAATGGTTTTCCGCCAAATTTTTCCGCGTAGGATTCGGCGCGACCCACAATCGGATCAAAAAGGGCGACGATTTCTAGGTCAGAAGTTGACTCGATTGCGGGCAAATGCCCAAAATCGGCCACGGAACCACAGCCCATCAAACCGATGCGTGCCATGATTCGTGTGTCCTAAAAATTAACCTCGATTTCCGCCAGTTGAGGCCTGAAAATCGCTTGGGTTGCCTTGATAAACCGGTCCGTTGCTATGACCAGTTCCGGGGTTTTCACCTACTCTCGTTCCTGAACCCTTGGCTGGTTGATCTCGCTCGGTATTCATGACCGTACCAGGTCCAGTCTTTGCTCCTCGTCCGTATTGGGTGGCATCCTTGATTCCACCGGTTGCATCGCCGAGACCACCATTTGCGTACTTATCTCCTGCTACTTTCTCGGGAGTTGGACTAACCGAAGTTGTGCTGATGAAGCTATCCGGTGCCTTAAAACGGCAACCCGAACTTACTACTGCAATCAATACGATTAAGGGAAAAGCGATCCTTGCCTTCACATTCATAATTTACCTCAATACGAAACGTCGACGAGTTCCTCGCGACCCGTTTCACTACTCTTATAAAGCGCGTCAAAAATTGCGTTGAGAATCAACCCATTTAGACCCGGAACCGGGGATTCCTTGCCTTCAAGAATGGCATTCACAAAGGCCACAACTTCGGCGGTATGAGCTGACTCAACATTTGGAATGTTCTTGGGTTTCATGTCGAACAACTGCTTGTCCTTCTCTGTGTAAATTTCGATCGGATCATCACCCCAAATCTTGACGTTTGCGCCTGCTTTCGTACCGAAAAGCTGAGTCTTCATAATGTCGTTCTCACCCTGGTTCGCCATAAACGAACTCTCGAGGGACACCACTGCACCATTGTCAAACTTGATCAAGCCGACCGCGAAGTCTTCGACTGTGAATTTGGCTCGGTCGTACTCGCCAAAGTTGTTCGTCAGTTCAGGGTTTTTGCCCATCATGTCCCACGTTTTTCCGCTTGCACTAACTGGCTTTGGATAGCCCATCAAGAACAACGTAAAATCAAGAATATGAACGCCGATATCAATAAGCGGTCCACCACCTTGCTTCTCTTTGTCAATAAAGACGCCCCAGTGTGGAACGCCGCGGCGACGCAATGCTTGGGCTCTGGCAAAGTAAATATCTCCCATATTGCCCTGCTCGATATATTCCTTCATGAATCGACCAGGACCACTAAACCGGCTTTGGAGAGCAACTTGTAAAATCTTTCCGCTGTTTCGCGCTGCGGCGCACATTGCTTTGGCTTCTTCCGCATTCATCGCCAACGGCTTTTCACATAGAACATGAATTCCTGCATTAAGACAGTCAATAGTAGGATCCATGTGGAATTTGTTTGGCGTGGCTACGGAAACCGCATCGATTTCACCGCTAGCAATCATCTCCTTGTAGTCGGTATAGATCTTCGAAACACCAAATTTCTCAGCCGCCTCATTGGCTGTCTTCTCGAATGTGTCGCAGACAGCGACCATTTCGCAAAGGTCGGGCATCGTTGCGTACCCCTTCATATGACAGCCTTGAGCAATTCCACCTGCTCCAATGATTCCAATTCGTAACTTCTTTGACATGAGCCAAAGGAAAAGATACCCCTATCAGGGATCAGATTTTACGATTCGTCGAACTCAAATTCCTGGGCCGTTTCAATCATTTCAACTTCCTCGGACATCGAAGGTGGATTGGCATCTTCTCGCCTGGTGGCGAAAAATCCACCGCCTCCGGCAACAATCAGCAAAACTGTCCAAAATAACCACGCCGGCATCTCAGGAATGTGCAATGTCGATTCGTGAACTTTTGACCAAGAGTTCCCCGATATCAGAGCCAATTTGACGCCGACCCAGCCAACCAGAGCGTAGGCAACATGGTCAAGTGAAGGAAATCGGTCCAATAGTTTGATGAAGGAACTAGCAGCAAATCGAAGCAAGACAATGCCAATAATTGCGCCAACAAAAACGACCCATACCTTTCGCTGATCATTTCCAACAAATGTAATTCCTGCGAGAACTGAATCAATGGCGAATGCAATATCGGTAATTTCAACCATGACTACGGTTGCCCAAAAACTGCGATTCAACGGCTTTATCTCTGGATCTGAAGACTCCCTGCTTGATACAAAGTGCTTAACCGTCACAAACAACAAGTAAGCAGCCCCCAACGCTTGGAGCCACCACAATTTAAGAACAACGGTCGCGAACAAGATAGCAATAAATCGAAAAATGAATGCCCCACCCAACCCATAAAGGAGTGCCTTTTTCTGGGCTTCTTTAGGAAGGTGCTTCACCATCATGGCCAATACTAAGGCATTGTCCGCCGAAAGGAGCCCTTCAAGCACGGCCAAGGCAGCAATGCTTGCAAGATCTTTTGCTTCTAAAACTTGATTCCAGGGTCCAATCATCGTGTTCTCATGCAGTAATGGTTCAAAATATACGTTATATATGCCAACTTATGTTTACGAATGTTCCGCGTGTGAACAAACTTACGAAGTCGAACAACGAATCATCGAAGATGCATTGACCGATTGTCACTGCGGCTCTAAAGGTACCGTCAAACGAATCATCCAACCTACGGCAATTATGTTTAAGGGCAGTGGATTCTACGTCAATGACTCGCAAAAGGCTACAAATCCCACGACAAATCCTCCCGAGAAGGCGGCGGCATCTCCTGAATCAACTCCTGCAGCATCACAAACACCTGCACCAGCACCGACTGCTACAACAATTGAATAGTTTGCGGTAACAATGCCGATCTACGAATTCCGGTGTCAGGATTGCAACAAAAAGTTCTCGACTCTGATCGGAATCGGAGCCGGACCCGACGACACGGCCTGCCCACACTGCAAGAGCCAAAAAACCGAAAAACTGGTCAGCAAGTTTGCCCGACACCGAAACGAAGATGACCGCATCGACAACATTGCAGACCGATTAGAATTGATGAACGAGCCGGAAACTGGGGCCGAAATGAGAGAAGTCGTTCGCGAGCTTGGCAAAGCAACCGACGACGACTATAGTTCAGAATTAGAGGAAATGTTCGAAGCTGACATGGAAGGAACGGGAGACGACCTAGAATGAAAGCTCAGGGCCAACTGACCATCGTTTGCGGTAGCATGTACGCCGGCAAAAGCGAAGAACTCATCCGTCTCGCCCGAAGGTCTCTATACGCTAAGAAGCGAGTCCAAGTCTTCAAGCCGAGCATTGATGACCGGTACCACCAAACCATGGTTGTCTCGCACATGGGTGTTCAGCATGAAGCAGAAACCGCCAAGAACACCGCTGAGCTTAGGGACAAACTCATGAAGGACACCCAAGTCCTACTGATCGAAGAAATTCAGTTTTTCGACGCTAAGATCGTTGATTTCTGCGTTGAAACTGCTGACCGAGGTGTAGACGTCATCTGCGCCGGGCTCGATCAAGATTTCCGCCGTCAGCCCTTCGGTCCGATGCCGAACCTTCTTGCCGCCGCCGACCAAGTTATCAAGCTAAGGGCAATTTGCATGAAATGTGGCGCACCAGCATCTCATACCTACCGAATGGTTGATGGGAAACCCGCTCATTGGGACGATCCAATTGTTCTGATTGGCGCGACCGAAAGCTATGAAGCCCGATGCCGGAACTGCTTTGAAATTCGCAAAGGAAAGAAGAAGGGCTGAGGTAGCGAAATCCACCTATTTGGGGTTTCGGAAGAAAGTAAGTTTCAGTTTTTGGATTTCAAAGTTGTTTGCGGTGCCGGATTGTTCAATTTCCCATTCAAGACGCTGAGTTGCTTGGTCGCTTTCCCGAATCCAAAGATTCTCCGTGGACTTTAGTGCGCTGTCACCTAATGAACTCGTACGAGATATTGAGAATCGCATACAAGGGACTCCCATCATCAATTCTTGGCGTTCGAGCTTCACAATGGATTGCCCGAATACATGAGCGAATTGACTTATCCATATTCCATTTTTGTTTACAAACGGCAGACCCTGTAACGGATAAAAGAGATGATGAGAAACTAATAAATTTGCATCAACACCAAAGAACTTTGGTGGCCCCAAAAACGAAAGTATTTTTGAAGGGCCACTTCTATGAGAAAACTTGACTCTTCCCGTCAAACAAGATATAGAGATTTGCAGCTTCGGCAAGCCTCCGTTTTCCATTTTCGCGATGAAGAATTCACTTATTTTCTTGGACCGAAGCTCAACGATTGGTAGCTCCTCCATTCGAATCTTTGGGTCAGCACTAATCACCTTTGATTCGATTACAAGACAATATTTGGAATCTAAATATGCCGAAGTCAGAGCCTTAAAAGTTCGCAAAAAGGGTCCATTGTCCTGAAATTCAATCATGTAATCATCCTGGCAAGAGTCCTCGATCCCTTCGGTTCCTATACCACTATGCGAAGAACTGAAAATTTATACCTACTCCTTCACTCGAATCATTTTCACTTCGATCTTCTTCATTGCTGGCTCATCGGCCATCAATTTCGGATTATCGATCTTCGCTTCCATCTTCTCGGGAGAGAAATCGTCCGCTCGGACAAAAAATGTGCCCGAAACATCACCGGTTGCATCCTTTTTATTGATCGTTCCTTTTAATGCGATCTTCAAGCACTCAACTTCGCCGACCTTTTCCTTCCCTTCTAGCGTCAAAGTCATGGTTCCAAAGTCGCCATCCCGCTTCCACGATTCGCCAATCTTAACCGCCGACTTAGGTTCATAGTTAAACACGTCATCAATGACTTGGCTCATCGGATCGTCCTCTTCCTCGTCGCTACCCTGTTTCTTAACTTCCTTGCCGTCTTTGTCGTACTTCGTAGCCTTTGGCTCACCCTTTTCCATGGCTTGTTCTTCGCCGTTTACTTTGAAAGTCCCCGATAGAAGAGTTTCTTCAAGTTCATAGGCTCCATCTTCCTCAACAGCGAGCACCTTGTAACTTGTCTTCATGTCCATTTCGAACTCGGTGCCTTCACTGGATAGGTTGAGATTGGATTGAAAAACTTCGACTTCGTCCTTCTTATAGATTTGCCTTAGCGTGAATGTGTCATCTGATCGGAACCCGCTGAGAGAAGCGATGACGAGGGCAACGGCAAATGAGTGGACGAGTTTCATACAAATATGATGCGCCAACAATCATCAAAAACACAGGCAAAAAACTCAGACTAGGACTTTTCTGGCCGAAATTCGCTTTTCTCGAAGAACTGAATCTCAAAAGCATTGGGAATGACAATTTTGTCCGCGGTGGTCTGTTGAGACATGACTTGACCATCGGCAACTCGATACCATGATTCCTCTTTAAACTCACCAGAGATGCCATTGGTAAAGATGCCTTTGCGGATCACCTGGATGCACTCAGTTTTCATGAACAGCTTTGGCTCGCCGACTGATATTGAATATGATGTATTGGTGCTTTTGTCACGCCAAGTTTCTCCAGCAACTACCGATGCGTCCTTCAACTTTGAGTGCATTTCGGCCATTACATACTCCAAGGGGTCATCCTTAAGGGTCAATCGAATCTCTTCGTATTCGAACCGCTGTCCTTTGGAATTTTGGAAGTAATTGTAGGTTTCGCCCTTGGTTGATTCCGGTTCCTCATCACCAACTTTTGTGGTTCCTTCGAGGCATTTTGCTTCCATGTGTTCAACTCCGTGGTCATCTACCTCCATGCATTTGTGCTGATACAATTCGTCGTCAACAATCTTCTTGGACCCAATGAGAATGGTCCGATTCAGCTTTAAAGTATAGAATTCTTCTTCCTTGAGCGGACGGCAAATGGGAATGGTTTGAATCAGAGCAAACAAGCTTAAGCAAACGGTTCCAAACCTTACAATCACAGGGATATCTTATCCTAGAAAGCAAAAAAGAAGGTGGCAATGGCCACCTTCCATAGATTTTACGTTGATCGAGTTCTTACTTAACTCGTTCCATCGTGAAGTTGCCAGAAATCGGTGCCGGTGCGCCAGGCATTGGAACATTGGTCCACTTGGATGAGCCCTTGACGACTTGACAATTTGCCTTATCAACCCAAACAGTTCCTTCCATGCTTGCAGGATCGCTACCCTCTGATTCCATGATTTTGTATTGAATCTTAAAAGTGTCCGATCCGTCAAGTTTCTCTTCGGCAAGGATGGTGTAGTCACTCTTAAACGCTGGTGCTTTCGTATCCTTGTTAGCCGCGACTTCTCGCTTCCACTTCGAGCCAACTTGTACGGCTTCGGTTGGAGGCATGAAGCCCATCAAGTTCTGGACTCGATAAGAGCCTTCGGAGACGTCGTCACCCTTGATTTCTTTGATTTCGCCACTAGATTTCATAATGACTACGGTTCCGGTTTGACCAGGAATGTCCATCTCTTGACCACCAAAGGAAACCTTTCCTTCAAGCATGCTGTCTTCCAGAGTTACGGTCCCATCTTCGGCTATTTCTCGGACTTTACTTTGGTTGACCATGTTGATCGTAATCTCCATGCCCCCGATTTCGAGACTTCCTTTCATGCGCGTCTTCGTAACTTCATCTTTTTTGAATGCATACTTCAACACGACGCCATCAATCGCGTACGCCGTAGCTGCCGCGAGCAAAATTGCTATTCCACCAAACTTAAGAGCTTTCATATTCTTATTTCTCTACGTCGTTAGACGCTGTATTTCGTCAAATAGTACGGGCAAATCATCATCTGGTTGCGCCCATACTTAAAATTGGGACTTCTTAATTATGGAATCAACCGGCAAAATATTGATGTTTTTTGGCTTGATTCTGATCGTTTTGGGCATTTTCTTAACCTATTCCAGCCGAATGCCGTTCAAGTTCGGTCAACTTCCCGGGGACATCGGATATGAGAAGAACGGAATCCGTGTCTTTATACCTATCACAACCATGATTTTGATTTCTGCGGTCCTTTCCCTCGTTGCTTACCTTGTATCGAGGTTCAATCGTTGAAACCAAAGCTCGTTACCTTTGATTGTGCAAACACCCTTATTTGGACTGATTGGAAACCGCACACATTTGCCGTTCGTTGCGCAGAATTTGCTGGGTTAGACCTCCCTGAATCCGCGGGGGATCTTTACTTGAAGCTCTTTATGCCAAAGCTGCCCGAGTTTTGGCGAGTCAACCAAACTCGATCTCTCGATAATTGGCGAACCTTTTGGGTTCAGCAAGTGCAGGAGTGGCTCAACGAATTGGGATTGCCCAGTAACAATGCCCTCGATCTCCATATGATTGGCGAGCGTGAGATTTTCGAGGTTCCTTCTTCAACATTCCGGCGGTTTGAGGACGCCATTCCCTGCCTCAAAAGTCTGAAGTCCCAGGGCTACAAGCTTGCGGTTCTTTCCAATTGGGACGTTTCACTTCATGGTTGTCTCGCCGCTCATGGCCTCACCAAGTACTTCGATGCTGCGTTTGCTTCTCTCGAAGAAGGAGTCGAAAAACCCGATTCACGATTTTTCCAAATTGTACTTGATCACTTTCAAGTTGATGCCAGCGATTCTTTCCATGTCGGTGACGACTGGACCGACGATGTCGAGGGAGCCAAAAATGCCGGAATTCCAGTTGCGTGGTTAGATCGAAGTGGCGCAAAGCCTGGACCTCCTGCAATCAACTCACTCAGCCAATTGGAGGAATCATTCACATGGTACGACTGAGCGATTTTGATTATC
>JAYVHY010000209.1:0-9065 GCA_043770615.1 Armatimonadota bacterium
GAGTTGGGAATCTTCCTCGCTTCCCTCACTTCTACCGCTTCCCTGCTTCATCGCGGTATCCTTGATCAATATGCCTCAGCTCATACTTGTTCGTCACGGTCAATCTCTCTGGAACCTTGAAGATAGGTTTACCGGATGGGTTGATGTCCCGTTGACCGCTTTGGGCGAACAAGAAGCTCTAAACGCTGGTACAAAGCTTAAAGGCATGCAGATTGACGTTGCCTATACAAGCACGCTACAAAGGGCACAACACACGCTTAAGAACATTCTAAGCGCAATGGGCGTCGAAGTTCCAACAATCCGCGACGAAGCTCTCAATGAGCGACATTACGGCGACCTCCAAGGATTAAACAAGGCTCGAACCGCAGAAAAGTTTGGTGCGGACCAAGTCAAAATTTGGAGACGAAGCTTTGATGTGCCACCACCCAATGGCGAATCACTCAAAGACACCGCGGCAAGAACCCTTCCCTTCTTTGATCGCTGCATCCTAGGAGATATTGCCCAAGGCAAGAATGTTCTAGTAGTTGCGCATGGCAACTCAAACCGCTCAATTGTCATGCAATTGGACCAGTTAACTAGGGAACAAGTGCTGGAACTTAACTTAGGAACCGCGATTCCCGTAATTTACGATTTGTCCGTCGATGGACAAGTCCAAGGCAAAAAGATTCTCAGCTAGTTCTTCTGTTCCAGCTCTTTGGTCCTGGCTTCTAAGTGCTCTATTTTGTCGTTCATCTCGACGAGCAGGTTGTCGGGGGATTCATCCTGATCCTCCTTCTGCTTGAGCATCCATGCCAGGACGCCTACACCAACGCCAATTCCCATTAGCAAGGTTAAGGTCTTTTTCATCTTCATAACTCTACCCAGAATATACGAAAAAAGGGTTCCACCCGTTGCTGGAACCCTTTTTGTTTTCTAACCGTTCCTAGATTTTGACGGTTAGCGTTGTCGATGCACTAGCCCCGGTACCCGAAGGGCTCACCGTGGCCGTAACCGACGTCGTGAGATTTCGCGGTACACGATTGGTTCTCAATGTGACCGTGGCCATGTTAGAACCATTTGGAACGGTGAAGTTCACGAACGTAGTTCCTATTGGCAATTGCAACAAGGAAGAGTTTGAGAAGGTGATCTTTCCAGGAGTAGCAACTGGAACATTTCTGTTTACCGTTACTTGAATCTGGATCGTTGAACCTTGTCGAACACTATTGCTTGGCAGAATCTTGACCGAAACAACTTCCGTTGCTTTTATGGTCAAGGTCGCAAACACCGACGGCAATGTTCCTGCACTTGCAGTGAACGTGGCGGTGATTGTGTCTGGCACTACTGGAGTCGAAATGGCAAATGTCGCCTCTGTATTTCCAGTAATAAACACTGGCTGAGCAAAGGTCACTCCTGCCGTGTCACATGTGATCGTGTTCATCGCAAACCCTGCTATGGCCGGTGCGCTCAACGTAATCTTGCCAGTTGCACCTTGTCCGCCAAAGACGGAGTTCGGAGTAATCGTCATCGTATACGTAAGTGCCAGAACCCTGAGAGTTGCCGACTTCACGAGAGCATTAACTTGAGGACTTGGCCCACGGTAAGCGGAGATGATTACATCTTCGTCGCCGTTCAAGGCAAACAGCCCTTTAACATTAAAGGTCGTTTGAGTCGAACCTGCCGGAATCAGGACTTCCGTAATTGGCACTCCGGCACCATCAACTGGCAATGCGATTCCTGGCTTGTTTGAACTTACCAAGACTCGGGCACCACCTACAGGAGCTGCAGAAGAGATGTTCACAGTTGCAAGTGATGTACCACCGCTTGCAATAGTGGAAGGATCCAATGTGATTGAACTAACCAACAATGCTTGAACATTGAGGGTTTGAGTTACCGTCTGATTTGGAACGATATCGGTCCGAACTGCCTTAACAACTCTTCCGATGTCTGCCGCTTCAAGCGGGGTCGTAATCGTAAATGATGCCGACTGATTTGCATTGGCCGGAATCGTTACTGTTGTTGGGTTGATCACATATCCAGCCGGGTTGCCATTGATCGAAATCGTCAATGTTCCCGCTGAACCGGTCTTTCCGTTGAGATTGACTACACCTGTAACCGAACTACCAGCCGCAACTGGGTTTGGTGTAAGGACGATATTAGTCAACTGGGCAACATTAATTCCAAGCGTCGCCGTTCGGGAAACCCCAAGCAGAGAAGCCGTAACCATTGCCGTTTGTATTGAATTGACACCATTGGTATCAATCGCAAACGTTGCCGAGTTTTGACCAGCTGGGACTGTCACAGTGCTTCCGCCAGGGAAGACGACCGTTGCTGGAAGGTCAGTTGAGAGATCAACGACAACTCCACCAGCAGGTGCCACTGCAGCCAACTTAACGGTTGCAGTTGTAGAGTTTCCGCCAATGATGCTTGATCCATTGATCGTGATTGATTCAAGCCAAGGAACGATTTGAACCGTAGCAGTCTTTTGGTTACCACTATAGTTCGCCTTTACTTGGACGTTGACCGGAGCCAACACTTGATTACTATACACATTATAGGTTCCAGTGGTTGAACCCGCCGGGATGATAATGGTAGCAGTCGTAGCTGGAGCCGTTGGCTGGAACGACGCTGCCGCTCCGTTGTCCAGGGTCAGATTGATCGTCGCTCCGCCAGCTGGGGCAGCAAACGACAACGTGATGGTTCCCGTAGCCGATGGCGGATTGGCCAATCCTTGGGGATCTCCACCCGGTATTGGCGATGGCGCCAATGTCATGTTGGTGATCAAAGGAAGGGATTCTCTGAATCGAAGCAGATAGCCGTCACGACAATACTGCATATTTAGGTTCAAGTCGTTACCAGAAATGGTCACGAAGTATCCAGGATCAACTAACACGCCGGGCTGTGAAGGTGGCTCTGGGAATTGCTTAAACGCAAGGTTGGTAATGAATGCAGTATCAAGTCCACCACTGCGACCGTTAGGTATGTACTCGGTAACCACGCCAGTCGAACTGGTTCGAGTGTAATAGCGCCATGTATCAGACCAACCATAAACCCAAACGTCTCCGTTCGGATCCACAAATGGTGCGAAAGCCGCGTCATCGAGAATTCCACCGATGTAAGTAGATCGAATAACTTCCGAAGCCGTGCTGTTTAGAATCAACATCCAAGCATCATTTGAAGATGCCTCTGGAACTGTTGGGAAAACATAGGCCGCTCGTAGCGGATTGACTAACGGGATCGAACCAGGGTTCGAGTTGTTGTCTGGTACCAGCGGATCAGCCGGAGTGCCAAACAATGACGTAACTACGCTCACAACACCAGTTATGTATGCATTTCCGGCTGTGTCAACACCAATTCCAGATGCATTAATTCTGCCCCGATTTCTAATATTCGTAGAGTAAAGAATTTGAGTGCCATCAGCCTTAACCTTGGTTACGGTAATGTAATTTTCGCCACTTTGATAGATTTCACCAAAGACGCCTTGAGTTCGTGGAAAGTCAAATGAGTCTGATCGACCAAGCACATAAGCATTGCCCTGAGTGTCAGTGGCAAGGGTTGTACCTCCAATATCAGTCTGGTTTGCAGTATGAGTCTTGAAAAAGCCTTCGGTAATATCATCAGCTGCACCGCCAATAAGACCAGACCAAAGCATGGCACCATTGGAACCAAACTTTCGAAGCCAAATGTCCTTTTGTCGTTGTAGTCGTCCGTTAAGCCAAACACCTGGGGTCGTTTGGAAAACTGGAGCGCCCTGAGCTGTGTCCGAGTTGCCAACCGCAATTAGCGCGCCCGACAGGAAGAAATTACCCAGAGTATCGAATGAAGATCCGGTTAGGGTAACGCTATTCCCCGCGCTTGCCGCAGGGTAACCCGATGAAGCAGCAATCGTACTAAATGTATTTGCATTGCTATCATAATCCAGAGTTCCGTAGAATGCACCGCTATTCGCAGATGCACCAACAAGACCGGTTGCACCGTTGGTAGTATTGCATCGACCAGTGAACATCATTCGAACGGTTGCACCAGGCACAATACTAGAATCGGGCCGCATTGAGAACGAGTTAATCGAAGTGACATTTGGAGCGCCGGTTGGTCCACCAAACCGGAACAAAACCGGGCTCGATCCAATGAGTGGGGTTAAAACCGTCGTAGGATCCAGCTTAAATCTGAGAACCCAAATGTTTCCGGGATTACTATCGCCTGCAATCGTGGTTGAGGTAGTTGAACCTACAACCCAGATGCCACCAAGTGGATCGAGCTTGACATAGTTTCCTTGCTCGTTACCTGTTCCAGGCACCAATGCAGAATAGTCGTGAACGTATACGTCTCCAGTCAATCGGGAAACGAACGCATCCCTTCCACCTTGAACGTTAAATCCAAAAGGACCATACAGAACTGGATAAATTGAAGATCGAGTGTAACCGGTCAAATAAACGTTACCGGTTGCATCAGCAGCCACACCACGAACTTCATCGAAGCCCTGGTCGCCACCGTAGTAAGTGCCGTAAACGAGAGGATCAATTACGAGATCCTTGCTCTTATCATAAGCACCGACGTTAAAACCAACGTGAGTTGCATCAATCTGCTTGAAGCTAACCGGAACCGAAACCTTCTTGCCATCTATCGTTTGATAAGCAAAAAGACCTTCTTGAAATCGGTCACCTAAAACTGTATTTACTTGGAGCTTGGTGCTAGAAACAACTTTTGTCGTCGCGCCCTTGAACGCAAACTTAATGTCGCTCGCCGTTGCACCAGGGTGGACAATAAAGTCGTATCGAGGAGTCTTGCCGTCAAAGTAAGCAACCGCATCAATGTTGTCATAGATGCCATTAAGATTTACCTTTCGGTACTTCTGGGCGGTCTGAGGGTCCTTCGTATTAACGTACTGTTGAGTTCCAGCTTCATCCGAACCTACTGCTACGAACGGCTTTGCACCGTCGAACAGCATCCCCACGGTATGACCCGCAAACTTCTCGTTCCCTTTATCGGCGGCGGTGCGCTGATATTGAAAAACTAGACCTTCTTTCGAAATCCAGAAGTCCATTCCAGCGGCATGGCCACCATAAAGAGCTTTTGAATCCCATTGACCAACATTTTTAATAAATGTAGACGGTCGGGCCTTTAACATTGATTGGCCGGCATCAGGGGTCTTCGTTTGCGCACTTGCGAACGAAGCAACTCCTGCTACCAAGGCACCGAGCCAAATACGACTGCAGATTGATTTAGACATAGACACTAAAAAGACACCTCGAACATGCATCCAAATGCTCATGGAAACGACGTCAAAAAGACGCACGTATTCGCACCAGCTTTGCCATTATATTGCAGAACTTGCGATTAAGCTAGTCCTTTCAACAATTCTGGACGAAGTTCGCATAAGAAATGTTTCACCTGCTGGTAAGTTTCACAGGGCAAAGTTGACCGCTAAGTGGCATTTCAGGGTTGGATGTTTTGGAAAAAGGCTTCGGATTGGGCAAACGTGTTGCCAAATAGCCCTTCGGCGATGAGGTTTAGCCTCGCCGCGACTCGGGGTTACGAGAAACTCGTTATTGTTCCCAATGATCCCAACTCCCAGGCATTTTTAACCTCAGTTACCAACCTATCCGACGAAGCCTGTCAACCAGAAGGACTTCATTCCGAATTTTCGGAACTAGCCGAGGAACTCGAGGGACTGGTCGAGAAATTTGCACGAACCCAGCGAAGAGCCATCGAGAATAGCATTGGCGAAGTCTATGAAGGTCTCCGCGAAGTTCTGCAGTCCCTCGAAGGAGCAATTGCCTCAAGCCACTCCCTAGAATCAACAACCGAGGATGTCTCAACCCGACTACTTGACCTTCAATCCGCAAAAAGCTTCGAAGAAGTCGTAACCGGAATCAGGCAAGAAATTTCAACCCTCAACAAAGCCGTGTCGCGACACCGCGAAGACGCGAAGATTATCCGCAAAGTCGCCTCACAACATGTCGAGGTCCTTCGGACCAAGCTAAAGACTGCCGAAAAAGCCGTTCGAACCGACTATCTAACCAAACTCGGAAACCGAAGTTCGTTTGATCTCGCGTTAACCGTTGCTATCTCAAAAGTTGAATTAGGCGAATCGCATTGCCTTGCAATTCTCGACATCGATCGGTTCAAGTCCATTAATGACACGTATGGCCACGTCACCGGGGACGCAGCCCTGGTTGAACTGGCAAAACAACTCTCCCAAACATTTGCTTCAATTGGAAACTCGGTGGTTAGGTTCGGAGGAGATGAATTTGCCGTCCTCTATAAAGGGAATGCAATCCAATTTGAGGCAAAATTGACCCGAGTTAACAACATATTAGCCAAATCACCTTTAAACCATGACGGACAACAAATTGTTATTCATGCCAGCTATGGTCTTGTCGAGCTCAACGCTCAACAATCCCCAGAAGCAGCGATTTCAGAGGCGGATAAAGCAATGTACAACGCAAAGACCCTAAACCGCCGAAAAGCCGCTTAGGCGTGAAATTCTTCGATCGCATTAAGAGCCGCAATTTGCTGATTGGCTTTCCTGAGTCGATCACACAACAAGGAGCTCAAATTCACAAGGGCTCGAACTGCCATCTCTGGCTCCGCTCGCAACAAGTCTCGAAGTGGTGCCTCAGGCATCGTCAAAACTCGACAACTGGTATGTGCTACAACGGATGAAGATCGACGCTTTCGGTCTAGAAACGAAACTTCACCAAACGGCATATTCGGCTTAATATAAGCAATCGGATCTTCTGTGACCGTGAGGATCTCGGCAGTTCCCTCGGCAAGAATCATCAGATCGGCCGACGGGTCATCTTCCTTCACAATATAGGAACCGGCTTCAAAGTCCCTAACGTTAGAAATCTCGGCAATTTTCGTAATGAACTCCTCCGTAAATCCTTGAGCAAGATAGCTGCTGGCGATGATCGATTTTAAATCCATGAGCACATCATTATAGTTCTCTAAAACAACCATATTTGAATAGACTGTGAAAATATCGATCGGGATTACCTTGCAGGGCAAAAGTCACGGCGAGACCATGCAAATCTGGTTTGATTTGCTCGGCATTGAGTTAGCGAGTACCGACAAACACCCATTCCCTAGACTTTCGCGGGAATTTTGAATTGTTCGACATGCCTCAGGCAACAAGCCCGCACCCTCGCCCGAATGCGATTGATGTACTTGGCTCGTTCGGTAACACTTACCGCTCCTCTGGCGTCGAGAAGGTTAAAGACATGGGAACACTTGAGAGCGAGATCGAGCGCTGGATAAACGAGGGCGGCGGGCCCAGACCCTTTCGGTGGTAGTTCCTTCTCCCCTCCCGGACTTACCGAGGTCAGTATTCCCTGCTTCGAATCCCAAAAGACTTCAGTCTCAATAACCAGCTTCGACTCCTCTTCGTACATGTCAAACATTTTGAGGAGCATATCTGTCGATGCAACTTCGAAGTTGTAAACGTTGTCCTGCATCTCAAGTTGATAGTCAACGTCAAAGTACTTCAGATCGTCGCTCCACTGAAGGTCCTTCCAAAACGATTGCTGATTATTGAGCATCAAACAAAGCCGTTCCGGACCGTAAGTGATCTCTGCGCAAACCGGATTACACTCGATTCCGCCCATTTGTTGGAAGAATGTAAATTGCGTGACTTCCGCCCCATTGATCCATACCTCCCATCCAACTCCGCTCGCGCCCGCCGCTTGGCTCTCCCAGTCATCCTCAACAAACCGGATGTCATTCTTCGAAGTATCAATTCCAATCGCATCAAGCGAACCCAAATAAAGGTCAACGATGTTCGTCGGCGACGGCTTCATGATCACCTGATACTGGTAATACCGCTGGCTCCGTTGCGGGTTCAGCGTATACCGACCATCTGCCGGGCGCCGAGAAGGTTGAATATATGCTACGTTCCAATCCTCCGGACCAAGCACCCGCAAAGTTGTTGCGGGGTGCATCGTCCCAGCTCCGACCTCAGTGTCGTAGCCCTGCAGGATTGCGCAACCCTGCTCGGCCCAGTACTCGTTCAGTCGTCGGATCAGTTCTTGGAACGTCATATCGTCCTAATAGTGTGACATGAGGTGGATATTCACTGCTCTTCTGGCGGTTTGCTCCACCGAACAATCGTCATTCTCACCATCCACATTCCTAACGGCACAAAAAAAGTATCGCGACCACCCATTCCATTTGGGTCATCCGAGAATAAATCTCGTGAGACAAATAGGATGGGCGCGGTGACTGGGTGAGGCCTAGAGATATAAGACCAATCGTAAGTAGTCCCACGCCGCAAAGCCCGATCAAAAATAATCCCAGTTTGCTGGTTCCCACTCATCTAAGTTTACAACTACGTCATATACAATGAGAGAAATGGATCAGCGAGAGCTTTTCAGGCAATTAGAAGAGCACTTCAGGAATGAAGACCGAGCTCAGCTTGATCAGCGCAAACAAATCCACCTCGAACGCGAATCCATTTCCGACGACGAATGGTGGGAAGAGTTGATCGAACGAACCCGCAAAATCCGACCCCAAATGCTTGAAATCTTTGAGAGAAACAAAATTGAGATGATTGCGAAGAGATTCCTCACGATTAGCTCAGAAGAGGAGTTTCGTGAGAAAGTGATTCAGAAAAGGGTGATGGAATTGTTACCCCACCTTTCCGCACTCCGCCTTGAAAACGATGAACAAGGCAAAGTGACCGACGATCAAATACGACTAGCGATTTTACGACAAACAACAGTCTCGGAAGCCAATGCCAAAAACCACTTTCCAGTTTCAGAATCAATGACCAAAAATCAACTTGATTCGGATTCGCAGAGCAACTTCATCGAAAATTTGATTGAACTTCAACTCCGAAGAAAGGAAGAACTGAACTAACCAATCGTCTTTTTGAACCAGGTCCTCAATATCTCGACGATGTTCGGATTGAACGCCGCTTTGCCCGTTCCCCACTTCTCCATGCTTTCTTTCATAGTCGCGGTATTCGAAAACCCGTGATCGCTGTTAGAAACTACCAAATATTCTGCCGAACCAGGAGTTCTTCGGTTGAGAATCTCGGCAATATACTCGTGGTCCCATTGAGTCGAAATAAAATCCGTTGATCCCCACAA
>JAYVHY010000210.1:0-21701 GCA_043770615.1 Armatimonadota bacterium
TTGATCGACAATGGATGATCGATCAACTGCCACCCTCGGGATTAGCGGAGGATGGGATTTGGGCAATGTATGACCTCCGACATCGCAGAAAACAATACAGTGAAATTAGGCGCCTGTCAACAGCATCAGAATTGGTTTGGAGATTTCATTTTCAATATTGGTGCTGGATATATCTTCTGTGGCATATGGAATGACCTTCAGCAATTTTTGATTGCTCCTTACTTTTGAACTCGTAAGCAGCTCTACTCTCCTTCTGGAGAGTAGAGCTGCTTGATCAGAATAACTTTATGTAATTAAAGTTATATTTATTGTGCATATCTGGATGAATATTTAGTCGAAAGTTGTCTAATTGAGACACTCGCCTTGTGTCAACTATTGAAAAATTGGAAGGCAGCTCCATGGCTGCCCCACCTCGTCGTACTGCTCCATTTGATCTAGCGCCTGGATTCTATGAAGATGCCGGACTTTGGCTCTATGGAAATACCAGGCTTTTGGAATCCCAAAAGGCATTCTTGCCGGATGCCTTTGGACCGCAAACTCATTCGCAGGTCCAGTTGAACTCCATTGAACGAGAAGCGGAGCAAATTGTTCTCAGCGGCAAAGTGCTCGTTTGCGGAATTCACAACCTTGCTCACCAAAGAGCTTCCGTTGTGCCTCTTCGTTGGGGTGCTCCGAGGATCGTTGTATTCTCTGGAGGGTTCAATTTCCACCTGGGTAACAACCTCAACCAAGAACCATTTCGCGTGGCTCGTTTGTGGAGATATGAATGGGATGCTAGAACCGACCTAGCAATCTCCCGTCGGTCTCCAGAGAAGAAACCCACCTTTGCCTCTGACAATCCAACAATTGACAGGTTGATCGCCCAAATTGCAGAAGGCAAGATTCCAGGTTTGCTTTTTGAAGTGCCGGTCCGCTACATGTAGCGAACCTAAGTTAGCAACGCAACCCTATAGCCCTTCAAATTGAAGGGCTATCTTTCTATCAAAGTTTTAGGATCGAGCCCGAGCCTTCGAGCACATCAAACAAGCTGACGCAATTTACGCCAAAGTTTGAAGCAACATTCGGGATCTTAACCTTTGAAGAATTCGCGGGAACCATTTCCTCGAAAGTGATAATTTCATGTCCGTTCTCGATTGCCTCGGCAATAAGCCATGGATCGGCTTTAGACAAAAACTTTGCTTTCTCAGGAGCCGAATAGCCTACTTGTGCATTAACCCATCTTGCGACAACACCCTGGGTGGTAACTACTTGGACACTCGGTGCGATGAAAAACGCACTCGGGACAGTGTTTGCAGCCCAGTCTGACAATTCATCGGCTCCATCGCTTAATTCAACACCAATCTTTTCCACGCTGAATATCCCGCCGCCAGTATGTTGGGCTTGAATCCAATCCCAAAACCCAGGGCAAAAGCTAAAGCGATAGAACTGATTTTTGGCCTGAATCAGAGCATTGGAATCGACCAAATACGCCATTATAGGCTCACCTCCATCGCCTCTGCAAGCTTCAAATACGTCTCGTGTTTCTTCACGCCTAGCAAGTCGTAGGCATCTCTCATCAAGGTCTTTCCAGTCCGTGCGCTGAACATTACCGCACGAGTGAATTTGCGTCCTAAACGACTTCGCTGAGTGAAATAGAAATTTCCTCCGCCTCCAGCATCGCCTTGCGGTCGTATTTCTCGACCTCGCTCGGCATCTTCCCGAACCAAGTATTCAGCCATGGTGATCAGTCCACTTTCCCTTGCCCGAATGAGAATGACGAATCGACTGACTCGAAACTTTCGACTTAACCGCTGGAGTTCGACTCCACCTTCATCAAGTCCACGCCACTCTGTGGCGAACTCAGTTGCTGGGACCAAAACCTCGGCCGCGACTTGATTGCAAAATCTTTCAATTGGCTTGTCGGTTACGATCTTTACGTCAAGGAGTGCGCTTTGGCCGATCCAAATATGCGCGAGTTCATGAGCAAGAGTGAACATCTGAGCCACCTTTGCATCAGCGGCATTTACAAAGATCAGCGGTGCAACGGGGTCAAACATCGCAAAGCCTCGAAATTCGTTTGGCAAAAGCGGACGGTGGGTATTGTTTCCAACGACGCCATTTCGCATAACCAGAATTCCAGCCTCTTCAATTGCAGCGGCAAATTTTCCAACCACTAGCTCAAGATTTGTTTCTGCTGCCCTGGCTTCAGCCGTCCAACCCACGACCTCTCGAATGTTTGCCGCAACAAGGTTCGGATCACTCTGGTGTGTGAACTTCCCAAGAAACGTTGGCCCGGCAACTCCTGCCTCATTAAGGTATTCGGTGTACCAAGCTTGGCGCTGAGCGCAAACGTAAAGGGTGTCAATTAGCTCTGGGCTTGCACGTCGAACTCCGTTGGCATCAACTGTCCGAAAATCAGGAACTGGAAGCGGTTCGTCTGGAGGTTCGGCTAGAAACAGATACCCTAGTGGGACATGCGTTCTTAGGGCAATCTCCTCAAGTTTCTTTAATGGTAGCTCGCCCGTTCTCAACCACTCCTCCACCCTCTCGACCTTAGAAATCCCCATTCGCCGGGCAAGTTCAATCGGAGTCAGGGAAGCGCGTTCTCTGGCCCAATCGAGGAGCTCGGGTACTACGATGACATTCATGAGGGAGGCTTTGTTATATACAGTGTATACGAATGAACTGGATCAATCGAATCCTGCATGATAGGTTGAGCGTCCGCTAAACAACACAATCGAGTGGCTGTTCTTGTTGAAAGTGATACCATGAGTTCATGTGGATTCCAGTTTCAAACCTCTATCATTGGATGTCAGATGAACCTCTCCTTGATTGGCTTGATCTTTATGGTGAAGATAATGGCTTTGTTCGTGATACCGCGCTTCCTGGATATGAACCGCACGCTGACTTAGGGCTATTCACAAAAGCAAAGGCGTCGGAATTTGAAGCCGAGGTCATTGAGTTGATCCGACAAAAGGTCATCGTGCGAGATATTGAAAACGCAACAAGAAATACGGACGACGCATTTGAAGCGACCCAAAGCCTAATGTCTGAGCAAGTCGATGTAATCTATCAGGGACTGATCCGGTGCGATCGACTCGGAATCTTTGGAGTTCCTGACTTAATCATCAAAGGACACGCCCTTGCAAAGGTTTTCGACACTTTGCCGCTGGATGTAAATCCAGACAACTACTACGCACTGGACATTAAATTCAAGGGTCTTGGATTGAATAAGAAGGGTGATTTGAGCTCCGACCATAAGTGGGAAAAAGCCCAATGCGCCATGTATGAAGCTGGGCTTGCTGAAATGCTTGGACGCGATTTGGAGCCTGCATTCATTATGGGGCGATCACTATCTGGTCGAGCTCAGCCTGAAACTGGCTGCTTCTCACAAGTTGGTTGGGTCAAAACTACCGATGGAAAGATTGTCGACTCTATTGTATCTGGGCTGAAGTGGATTACTGATGTAAAAGAATCTGGGCAAGAGTGGCAGGTTGTCCCACCCTCAGATCCTCGACTTGCTCCGAATCCAAATAACAACAAAGACTCTCCGTGGCATAACGTAAAAAAGGAGATTCTAACGAACGGGAAAGTTCAGGAGAATTCCGGTCCCAAAGTCTGGCCAGAAGTTTTTGCTGCCAATCAAGATCTTTGGCGAGTTCCCAAGCAATTAGAATTCTTTGTTGACTTCGAAACTGTGAATGACCTCAATGATGATTTCGAACGGCTTCCGCTGAAAAATGGTCGGGCATTGATCTTCATGATTGGTTGCGGACATGTGGAGGACGGTGAATTCATTTTCAAAGTATTCACAGCAGAGCAAGAATCCTTTGAGTCTGAACTCAAAATTATTCAGGCATGGACCGAATACATGGAGGAAGTTAAAGCTAAACTTGCTCCAGGAACTGAAGCTCCACCAATTTATCACTGGTACAGACATGAACCTCAAGAATTGGGCTTTGCCTCGGATCGGCACGATCAACCTTCGTGGCTAAGCCTTCCCTGGGTTGACCTTCTTGCTCAGTTTTGGATTCCTCAAGAAGCGGGTATTCAAGGAACATCTAACAACAGCCTGAAGACGATTGCCCGTGGTCTCCAAGGTTTTGGTTTGACCAACACGGTTTGGGGTGAGTCGTCAGTTGGAGATGGGACTGCCGCAATGGCAGCGGCTTGGCATTGCTACAACATGGCCAGGGAAGACGGGGTCCACACTCACTCAATTCCAGATCGAAGTGGAAAGAGCTTGATGGAACAGGTGGAAGAATATAATCTCATCGACTGCAAGGTGATGTGGGAGATATTGGAGTACGCCCGGTCAAATCACTAAGTACACGAGGATTGTAACTAAGAACCCAGACGGACCCCTCTTCTTGGATTTGGAAGGATGTTGAGCGTCTAGGTTCAACGACAATTTAGGCTCAATTTGAGTGGGCGCGAAACTTATGATCATGCTGTGCAACTTAAAGTTGATTTGCGGCTCACTTTCCAAAACGTAAAGTGAGTTCAGGGCTCTTGTGATCTACTATGGAAACATGGGGCAACGTAGCGAACCAAAATTGGCATACACCGTTCAAGAAGCAGCAGACTTGCTCTCGCTAAGCCGCGCCCATATATATAGGCTCATGGAAGTCCAAGAACTTGGATCGGTGACCATCGGTCGTTCTCGACGCATCACTGCAAGCCAACTCGTTAGTTTTATTTCTGCGCTAGAAGCTCGGCAATCAAAACCCGACTCAATTGATCGAAGCATTTAGCATAGGAGCAAGTTCGTTAGGCAAATGTTCGCTTCCGAACGAGTGAAAGGAAGCTCAAGATTGCGTCCACCGTACTTGATTCAAACAAGCCATCTGGTCCCAATGGACTAATGTCGGTAAATGGCGACTCGTAGAGTGCCCGTGGTTCCATCACGCCGTGTTCTGTGAGGTAATCGATGACCATGTTGATGAACTCAATCTGGTTGGCATTGAGTTCTGTTCCTGCGACGAACTCATTCAATAATGTCTTCGCCGCACCCCGATCAAGTCCCACCAGAGATCTCACGAATAACCCCAAACCGTCTTCTGCGGCCATCTGAATGACGGCTGCATCGCCCATACCGCTCTCAATGAGGATCTGCTCAAGCTCGAAAAGGTCTGATGGAGACAGTGGCTCGTTCATCCGCAATTTCTGAATCGCTTCACAATCACCATGATCTCGCAAGAACGAGCGAGCCTTCTCTTTGAATCGCTCAAAACTTGGAGCTGCAGTGAACCCTGGCAAGGCTATCTCGGACTCCTCACCCATTTCCTCCGTGAAGTCTGTATAGACCGGACTTCCTTTCCTGTGCTCGATGAGTTTTACCAAAGAGCGAAGTCGAAGTCGCACGATTTCCAGCATTGGCAGGGTGACGTCATCCCACCAACCATCTGATTGGATGTCTTGAATCAAACTCAGTTGATCTTTGATAACTGGGATGTTTGAAGACTCTTCAAGTGCTGCCGCTATGTCTTGAACTTGCTGCTTGAGCCGCTTGTATCCCGGTGAAGCTTTGAGCAGGGCCGACTGCAAGCGAAGGACCAACAAATCGAACTGTTTTGACTCTATGGCTTCCGGCTCCTTCTCGCTTGGAAGTCCAGCAATCTCGTTTTCAAGTTCGGACAGCTTATCTTCATCGAGTGCGATCCACTGGTCAGCGTTCTGGTACTTTTCAACCAAGCGACGCTTGGCCCGAACAATGAAGTTATCTGTGTTCATTAAGCCAACCTCGGCTTTCAAAAGTTCAATGATTGCCTGGAATACTTGCTCGTCCGACTGAGGCTCAAAATCATATTGTGCAACATGCTCCTTGACGACCTTCGCGCCCTCTTTGGAGTGGGACATGGTCGCAAGAAGGCGAAGTCGAGCGGCAAACAGACGTTGACTGAGTGAGGCTCCAGAAGCTCCATCCGTACCCTCGACATTCTGACTAAAGAACTCAAGGTTGCCACAGTAGTCAAAGATGTAGAAGCACTCTTTGTCTAGCCCTGGACCAAAAAGGTCGAGACACAATCGGGTTCCTCGGCCAACCATCTGCCAGAACTTCGTCTTGGATCGGACCTGCTTGAAGAAGACCAGGTTCACTACCTCGGGAACGTCGATTCCGGTGTCGAGCATGTCCACTGAGATCGCGATCTGCGGAAACTTCTTTGGGTTGCTGAACTTGTCGATGAGGTCTTGGGCGTACTCGACTTGGAAGTCGATCACACGAGCGAACTCGCCCTTGTACTTCGGATAGTTTTTGTTGAAGCGTTCGGCAATGAATGTGGCGTGATCGTGGTTTTTCGCAAAGAGGATTGTCTTTCCAAGCACGTCGCCGCCTTCTACCTTCTGGCCGCGTTCCATCAAGTGCTTGAGCACTTTATCCACGGTGTCCTCGTTGAACAGCCACTGATTCACAGCGGCAGGCTCAACTCGCCCGCTCGGAAGCACATCTTCAGCGCGATCCTTCCAGTCTGTCAACTCAAACTGCTCCTTCTCTTCATCGGTGAGTAGGTCGTATGTAATACCTTGAGTCGGGAGTTTGAGAGGAACCGAGACAGCAACAGGCTTAACTAAGTAGCCGTCAGCAATCGCTTCGTTAAGCGGGTACGCATCGGTTGGAACGCCGTCTTCGAGTTCAAAGAGTTTATAGGTGTTGCGGCCAACCTCGTCCTTTGGAGTTGCCGTCAGGCCAACCAACATGCTGTCGAAGTAGTCGAAGATCGCGCCGTACTTCATGAAGACTGAGCGGTGCGCCTCGTCAATAATAATCAGATCAAAATGTCCGACGCCGAACTTGCGCTCTTCGCCTTTGGTCTCGTCGACCAGGCCAAGCATGGTCGGATAGGTCGAGACGTAGACCCGGCCCTCGGTATTCTTCTCGGTAACCAAGTTGACTGGTGCGGCATCTGGTAAGTGGCGTTTGAATGCATTGACGGCCTGGTTCACCAACGCAGTGCGATCAGCTAGGAAAAGGATGCGCTTTGCCCAGTTCGCCTTCATGAGAGTGTCGGCTAGCGCGATTACAGTTCGGGTCTTGCCGGCTCCGGTTGCCATGACCAACAGACTTCGGCGGGAGTGGTCCTTCTCAAAGGACTCGCCGATGCGCCTGATTGCACGGGTCTGATAGTAACGCTCGACGATCTTGTCGTCGATCTTCGCAGTGGTCAGGCTCTTTCGGGTCAGCCGACGCTGGATCATGAGCTCAAGCTCAGCCTTCTTGTAGAAGCCCTGAACGGCGCGAGGTGGATACATCTTATCGTCCCATATCCAGTGCTCGTAGCCGTTCGTGTAAAAGATGATCGGACGCTGAC
Source organism: Armatimonadota bacterium (assembly GCA_043770615.1). Taxonomy (GTDB): domain Bacteria; phylum Armatimonadota; class Fimbriimonadia; order Fimbriimonadales; family Fimbriimonadaceae; genus Fimbriimonas. The sequence continues at coordinate 7,290 of JAYVHY010000210.1, forward strand.
CGAACTTAGCCTCCAGACAATCTGCGTAGAGCTTGGCCTGCTGTTGACCCACACGGGCATCTCGACGGGTCTTCTTTGCCTCGACTACCCCGAGTGGTTTGCCGTCGTTGCCCCAGAGAACGTAGTCAACGAATCCCTTCTCCTGGTTGTTAGGCATCCCGGCAACCTCGAACTCGCGGTCTTCTGGCTTATCGAGGGGCCATCCGGCCTCCCGAAGAAGAAGGTCAATGAAGAGGTCTCTAGTCTCGGCCTCAGAGTAGTTGTGAGTGTCAGGAGTGGCTTCATTTGCCTTCTTTGCAGCGGCAACTTCTGCTCGAAGTCGCTTCAGTTCCTCGTCTAGGGTCTCTTTCTCCGCAAGGGCGGCAAAGAGCTTCTCTCGCTCAGTGGCGAGTTGATCATTAAGTTGCTGAAGCTGGATCAGTGTCTGCTTTGGGACGGTTGTTGTAACCGGAAGCGCATTAGGATCGAAAGTTGAACCCGCTTCTGGCTTATTACCTTGGGCGTAGGTGCGCACGAGCCAATAGCAAACGTGGAAAAGCTCACGAACGGCGGATACTGATTCGGAAATGGTCAGAGCCTTCTGGCTGTGGACAGCATGATTACCGAGGTCTTTGATGGCCCTACACTTGTAGAAGACGGGCTGTCCGACCGTATTGCGAAACGTTGGCTCGTGGATGAGAGCACTTAAGTCTTCTCGGTATGGGAGTTGAAGTCCTGCATCATGCTCGTAAGCCCAACTGACGGCCAACTCCAAAGCTCGTCGCGCATAGAAACATGCGCCCCGTGGATCAGAATTCGCCAACGCTTCCGCCTGGTGCGCGGCATCGTGCACTTCGGGGAACTCGTGTTGAAGGAAGGCGAATTGGGACATGTTTACTTCAAAAGTGTGGCAGGTCTAAGGCTTTGGTACAACTCTATACATCAGTTTTGGTCATGGGAACACCATGGTGTTTGATGCCATCGGTAAGGTTGGCTGACCAAGGCTCGTAACGAATGAACTAACAGTTGTCCGATACTGTGCACCCTGCCTTGCACCTGGCAACTGATAGCCGTATGCGAACTGAAGATCCACGAGGACGGGAGAGCAAATCAGCATGTACTCCGTGCTTCGAGTCATTGCTACGTAGAACAGTCGTCGTTGTTCTTCCGTGTGGTCCGATGCAGTCAAGAACGACTTGTCAGCATCATAAGGCCGTGGGATCAACCCCTCCACTGCACCGGCAATCACTGATGCCCGAGCCGTGAGACCCTTAGACTTGTGAAGGCTCATGACCCTGACGTGCGACACCTCCGTCGGCATCACCGGCTGCGTAATAGAGTCAACCAGGGTCTCATGAAGCTCCGTTGCCGTAGTTTCATCAGTCAGTGAGTCAGCAGCAAGTACGCGAATGTCTTCAGCCCACTCCGCGTCCTCCGGAAAGATCGCATCCAGCAGGGGCGTGCCCTTGAGGTCTTTCAGCTTGTCCAGCTCTGTAAGCAGAAGCGTGAAGGAGGTTGTTAAAGCAGTGATCCCGGCTATCTGAAGCTCACCTTTAGATACGGCTTCGAGCGTGCTCCAAAGCTCGACGTTATTCGCTTCACAGTAGTCACGGAGCTTCTTATAGCTGCCTGATCGATGGTTCGTGCTCCATGCCCCTAGCCAAGTTCTAAGGGAAATTCGGTCATTCTTGTTTGCCAGGAGTGTAAGCAATGTAAACGCCTTTTGCGCACCCTCATCCTCCAGTTGCTCTTCTGCAAAGTAGCTCTGAGCTTCAACGCCTGCCGTGTTCAGTGCGCGACGAATATCTTTTCCAATGACTCTGGAAGGGACCATGACGAGAATCTCTCCAGCCTCCACTCCCTGAGCTATGCAGTGCTGGACAAAGGAGACCACTCCGGCGACCTCCGTTTCACGATCCGCCCACCGTCGAACCGAAATCTCACCTGCCTTCGCATCGGGCAACGCTGTCGGATACTCAGTTGCTTTCTTTGTGTTTTGAGCGATCAGATTCTGGGCTGCAGAAAGGTGAGTCGTCGGGCAACGACGGCTCTTCTCCATAGTTCGCGCCTCAACCCCGTCTTTGGCCGCATACTCCTGCAATCCTTCCGGGTGTGCGCAACGAAATGAGTAAATTGATTGGTCCAAGTCGCCAACGACCGAAGCAATCGTGTCTGCTTCTTGACATAACAAGTCGATGAGGGATTGATCGAGCTTGTTGAGGTCTTGGTATTCGTCCACAAGGATCGCCTTGAACTTCTTCCTCCAAAGGCTATCCGGCTCAGCTGACATGAACTCGTAGGCCTCTTTGACCAACTCGCCGACGAGCATGCCTTTATGAAACTTAAGCCAGTTCAGCAGAGACGTGCCGTAGGCAGCCACAAGACCATCTCCCGGCGTTCCCAGCGGGTCGGCTTGCTGCTTGGCCCACATCGCCTCATACTCTTTGATTTGCTTCGATTGCTCCCTTGCGCCCTTGTAATCAGCGTTCTCTGCCTTGAGGTCGGAGAGCATGGGTGCAGCTTCAAAATTCAGGCAACCTGCCTTGGTGACGGTGAGTAGGAACCTGGGGTTACGCTGGCGCACTTCGAGGAATCGCTGCTCCTCTACGATGTTGAAGCAAAGGCTGTGAAGAGTTGAAGCGCGGAAGCTGCGGTACTTTTCACCAAGGGTCCCTTCGAGTGCCTTTCGCAAGTCAGTGGCGGCAGTCCTGGTGAATGTCACGGCTAAGATTTGATGTGGTTGGACCCGCTTCTGCTGAATCAATCTAAGCAGCCTCCGAGTCATGCAGAAGCTCTTGCCTGTTCCTGGCCCAGCCTGTACACACAGACGGGGTGACTCAGACTCCACAATCTCTTTAGCTTGACCTTCCAGGCTATCGCCCCACGTCTCAACGAGCTCCTCTTCAGCCAGTTCTACGATCACTTCATCTTGGTTCATATGATTAACTCAGCCCGGTTTTGACGCAGCCATCAAGCCGACGGTGCAGTAGTGAAAGCAGCGAAAGGTAATCGGCGGCATCTTCTTCACCCGTCCAGAGCAGCTTGGGCTCGTGCGCGAGCGGGTTACGGATTGCCCCAAAACACCCTTTGAGGAGCATTGCAAAACCTTTATGCTCGGACTTTTCTGTCTCGGTTTGAAGGGAGCTGAAAGCAAGAATCGGCCTATCAACTGAGAACACTTTGTCAACCAGGGTTGCTCCATCCGACTGAACGCCTGAAATGTCTCGGATTCGTTGAGCGAGCCCCTTGGATGCCTCAAACACCGCATGGAAGTAATTCTCTTGAAGAAGCTCGGCCTTACAATACTTAAGCACTTCCGAATGGATGGCTCGGCCCTGAAACTTGGAGCGAAGTGTGTTGGCCCTCCTCTCGGCTTCATCAATAGTTGTGGCTTGCGCAATCTGACGAAACTGACCATCTTGACCATAGGCCATCCCTGAAAACGCCAGGATTGTATTGAGTTCGGTTAGAAGGGCCGTGAACTGATCGGCCTTGCCTACATAACGAGTCGGAGCTAAGTAGTGCTGGATGAAAGCTATAATCCCGTTCGCACAACCGTCTCTTCGTTGAAAATCCAGGAATACCCATTCGATTCGGCTCTTCTTGGATGCAGCTGGAATCTCTTGGTTAACGCCTCTACTCACAAAGGCTTTGTTCAAGTCCGTATGTGTCCCGCAGCTCTCCAAAAGGTCAGCGAGTCTATCGACTTGGGCACCACTCAGGGATGGAATCGCAGCCATCTTAGAACTCTCCTTTGAAGGCTGTAGCTTGGAGCGAGGCGATTAGGCGGTCAAGTTTGCCGAGTGCAGATTGGTTGGCGGCTCTGGCACGGTGAATCGCCTCGACTTTCGCACCGAAGCGTCCTTGGAGGTCTGCTGGTGGGATAGAGAGCGGAAAGTCCCGCAGGTGTTCTAAGGTAAGCCCCTCAGTGTTGATGCCACGGGCTCTTTCAAGAAGCCACCTTTCTCCCGCCTTCAGCGAGTGAAACAGAAAATGCACGGACTCAGGCTTCTTTGGGACGATCCCCTTCAAATCTTGCCCGAAGCATACTGGAACCTGCGAAATTGCAAGTGGAAGTGTGCGAGCCAGTATCTTGCTTTTAACAACCACCAAGAGTGATCCACTTGGTACGAGCTTGGTTGCGCTCCTGGCCACCGCCTCGGCTGTGACGTGTTCCTGGGTATCCACTAGAAGTTCGCGCTTGATGTCTTTGGAGGTTGCCCAGCAGATATCTCCCTCAAAGTAAGCCGGAATTGCTCGACTTGGTGTCCCACCGCCGAAGATTACAGCAACACTCGGGTCAGTTAGTGACCCCACTGGCCAGCCCTTGGGATTGGTTTTGGGGTCGCCGAACATTTCCAGGAAGATCGCTTGGGGGAGTTGGTCGAGTAGGCCAATGGCGGCGCGGCGTTTGGCGCGAAGCTCCTCGGCCTTATCGAGCATCGCAGCGATGCGCTGCTGCTCCTCAAGTGGTGGGAGGGGGATTTCAACTCGCGAAACAATCGCCTTCGATACCTCTTTGAAAGTCGCCCCCACTCCTAATTGCTCTAGTGCCGGTCGATTCAGCCTTAGCCAGTGGTACAGATAATCAGCATCCAACCGCTTCCGATCAGGAATGAAGCTCTTGAATCCCTGGTTTGTAGCGACTGGAAGCTTGTTGATCGCGACCAACCCAATGGGCGCTCTCGAGCTAAACAGGACCGAGTGAGGAGGCAGGACCTCAGCGGAGCAAGCCTTGAGTCCCAGTTCCGTGAGGGTTCGAGGTGTTCCGCTGAGGAACTTCCTTCCCTTCAGGTCACTCAGGTCCTTTGGTGTTACCCATGACACATCGCCGTTCCAGTAGGCGTCATTGCTGGTGCTCGGAGTCGCTCCGCTGACGATCTTCGCGACCTCGACGAGACGAACCTTGGGCCAACTCATGAGTTGACCTCACAGGCAAGTTCGCTCATAGCATTGCCTCCAGCTCTTTCATGCCTTGCTGAATCTCACCTTCGAGCTTCCAAAGCTCGGCCAAGATGTCTTTGGGGTCGCGATGCTCTACTTCCTCGTGCTCAACCTCCTTGTATCGGTTCAGACTCAGGTCGTAGCCGTTGGCGGCAATGTCGCCTTTAGGGACACAGAAGCTCTGGTCGGTTCTTGCACGTTCCTTTTCGCTTTCGGATCGGTTCGCCCACCTCTTCAGAACGTCTGGCAAGTTGTTCTTCGCATGGTCCGCTTCGGTTAGCTCGGCGACCGGTCCGAGTTTGTCTTCACTCAGTAGGGGCTGCCGCTTGTCGTCCAGACTCCAACCATCGGCTTTCACGTCGTAGAACCAGACATTGTCGGTTCCGCCTGAGTTCGTCTTGGTGAAGAACAGGATCGCGGTTGAAACTCCGGCGTAGGGCTTGAATGCACCGCTTGGAAGGCTCACGACGGCGTCGAGCTTGTGATCTTCCACGATCATCTGTCGAAGGGCCTTGTGGGCCGTGCTGGAGCCAAACAGAACACCATCCGGCACGATGACGGCGGCTCGACCGCCTGGCTTCATGATCCGGATAAACAAAGCAAGGAAGAGAAGCTCGGTCTTCTTCGTCTTGACGATCTGCAGCAGGTCTTTGGCGGTGTTCTCGTAGTCGAGCGATCCTGCGAAAGGCGGGTTGGCGAGAACGAGCGTGTACTTGTTGGCGTCGCTGCTGTGCTCATCGGCCAGGGAGTCCTTGTAGACCACATCAGGGTCTTCAATTCCGTGCAGCATCATGTTCATGCTTCCAATTCGAAGCATAGTGTTGTCGAAGTCGAAGCCGTGGAACATGTTCGAGTGGAAGTGCTGGCGAAGCTTCGGGTCTCGAAGCGATTCCGGGTGCTTGTGTCTCAGGAATTCACCGGCTTCGACTAGGAACCCGCATGTACCGCTGGCGGGATCGCAAATCACGTCATCTGGCTTCGGCGCGGTCATCTCCACCATGAGGCGGATGATGTGTCTCGGTGTTCGGAATTGGCCGTTCTGTCCCGCACTGGCGATCTTGCCGAGCATGTACTCGTAGAGGTCCCCCTTGGTGTCTCGGTCCTCCATTGGAACCCTGTCCACCATGTCCACAACCTTTGCTAGAAGTGCCGGGGTCGGAATGGTGAACCGAGCGTCCTTCATGTGTTTGGCGTGGCCCGTGTTCCCGCCTAGCGTCCTCAGGAATGGAAAGACGTTCTCGCTGACCACTTCATACATTTCGGCGGGAGCCATGTGCTTGAATCGGCCCCACCGGAGTTCATCGAAGTTTCGGCCCTTTGGGTCATTGCCTTCCGGGTAGAAACGCTTCTCAATTAGAGCTCCCAGGCGGTTCGCCTTGTTCTCTTCAAGTTGTTGAAGTTCGTCGAGGCGACGTAAAAACAGCAGATACGTGATCTGCTCCATGACTTCGAGCGGGTTCGAGATTCCTCCCGACCAGAACGAATCCCAGAGTTTGTCGATTTGATTACGTAGGTCGCCTGTTAGCATTGTGTACTAGATTGAGTTTACTTCTCTTGAGTTAGAAGGTAGTCGTGCAGGTTTGGTGAAGACGCTCACATCTTAGCAAGAAGCGTGCAAGAAGTCAGTACGGGCCCCAGTCACTTTGACTTAACCTGACCCTCGACCTTGGGGATCCGTTTTTGGGCATCCTCAAATGACTTTGACCTTAAATTTGAAATGCGATTGAAAACGACCTCTCCAGAAGTCGAGCGGTCAGTGAAATAGTTCCCGCGCAATTGCAAAGGTTCATCCGCTTCGATCCGGAGCCGTATTCCTCCGTGATGAATCCTGCTTCGATCTTGAATTAAAAGGTTTGGCTCGTTGCGGTACGTGTAAATGATCTCCCAATGTCCGTCGTCTGACTCAATTAGTGATGCGCAAAGCGAAACAGAAAAAGATTCTGATGTGTATAGCCGAGCAGTCAGACCCGACAAGGTTTGAAAGACGGACAGATAGACCTGAATATTCTTGCCTGCGCAGGATGCATCAGTGCTTACCCAGGTCGAGGAAATTTTTCCTGAATAAGTGCCAGTTAGATTCGGCACTGAAACAAACCAAGAATGCCAAAGTTTCCAACTCCAAGCCTGACGCTCGAAGTACGCAGTGACTACAGTGATGACTCCGAGAACAACGCTGGATGGCTGAAGTAGCGACATCTTGATAGGCTGCCCCGACACTAAAAATGCTGCTACCCAGGTTCCAACCGCCAACCAAAACACGGCCTTTAAATGAAGTCCTTTAATCATGTGAATTTATTCGAAGCCGATGTAGCTCCACATTGCTTGTAAACAGGTCTGAGCATCCTCTATCGTCCATGATTGAGAAGGATGGAAGAGGTACTTAATGCCATTCACTTCAGTCATTGATCTCTTAGTAGACTCAGATTTCATTTGACTCCATACCTCAGCTATAACCTGCCGAACATCTTCATACAACTTCGAATGCCCAAAGCATGAGTCTGGACAGTTATACACCAATGACTCCAGCAAATAAGACGATGTTGTTTTGCCAAGATTAAATTCCTCAGCTTCAAGCTTATATCTCAAGCGTTTTAAGACTCTCACAACCTTTTTGAATCTCCTGCCTGTTGACGAGTGCTTCGCTACACCATTGTCATAGTGCTGTTGTGGCCAATTGTAGATTAGTTGACCTGAGCTGCTAACTTGCAAAACTGTGCCCTCACGATATCGGTAATCTCCATTCCAACCCGGGAGATAATCGCGACCCACGAATGTTGGCACTACGTCAGCGTCAACACGGTAGCTGGTTTCATGTATATCGAATGCCTTATCACCCGGAGTAACAGCGGAAGAACCAAATTTTTGTATTAACGCAGCTCCAATTTCTCGTTTTAGTTCTGGAAAATCATAAGTTGCAGGTGTGGTCAAACCCAACGACTCGCGGGTAGCCCCAGGAGCCAGGTCCATCTCGTAATAAAAGGTATCCGAGCAACAAACACAAACGTCGACGTCGCTATCTTGCCGCACATTAGTCCGGTTTCTATATGATCCTTGAGCAAATACGGTTAGGTTTCTGGATTTTAACGGCACAAATCCTGCAATCGCGGACTTGATCATGTTCACTGCATTGTCGCATCGATCTTGCTCAGTTTTCCCGGGTCCCTGTGCCCATAGGGAAAACAGCCCTTCCCATTGGTCTACCGTCATTATTTGGCCTGTTTGAGTAGTCATTTAAATTATGTCGCGGCACATCGACAATGCCTCAAATACCGAGACGTAGCAAGGCTCTCATTTGATTCAGCTGTTCAGGCCAAATTTTGCATCAACTGCTTTAATTTTGGTCATAGGTCTTGCTCGTGTAAATGTTTGAGAATGACCAATTGCTATCGTTGTGGTCAGCCGATTTTGAGAGCCAGTCGGCACATTCGCCGTCGGGTTCCGACCGGACTCCACCAACACATCAAGTATCCGAGTGGAAGGTCCACTGCGATTCGAACCACTTTTGGAATGAGAATCGTGTGTTCAGCGTGTGTCCGAATTCTGGATAGACAAAGAGCAGCTGAAACTGCCGCCGACAATTGGAAGCTGCTCTTTGTATTGGCAATTCTGGTCATTGCTGTTATCGCCCGGATGCTGGATCTATAAAAAATGACCCTCATGCTTTCGCAAGAGGGTCAGGTTTAGGGATTCACTAATAAGTGACTCCGCGGATTAAGTCAGCTGCCTTTTGAGCCTGTGCTGCTGCGATGACAACTGCCTTTGGATCATTTCGTAGAACAGAGAGCCAACCGTCAATGTATGACGCGGCATTTTGTAGCAAAGAATTATCGAGAGACACGGTCGCGCAACAGAACGCTGATGTGAGTTCAGCGACTAGCTCTTCTTTACTGTAGTCCCCAGAGCCGAACAGAATCTGACCAGTGACTCCAGACCGATTCAAACGCTTCTCATGACCTGACGCATGGCCAAGTTCATGAAAGAGAGTCGAATAGTAAGAATCAGCGGAATCAAATGTCTTGAGCGGTGGAATCTGAATGGTGTCTTCGATTGGTCTGTACCAAGCTGAAGTTCCATACTCCTGAATCGTAGGCGGATCAGGCATCGATTGAACGAGCAACTCTGCTCGCTCAATCCGTTGATTCTCCTTGATCGTCGGGGGCTGATAGAGTTCTGGAACCGAAAGTCCTTCGCATTGTTCGACGTTGAAGACGTTATAGTATCGAAGGATCGGAACTCGCTTTCGAACATCCGTCTGCTCGGCTTCCTGATCATCCTTTGGTTGCCAGTGCTTCCAAAAGATAACCATGGCTGCCTTTTGACCTTGGATGATTCTTCCACCAAGTTCACCGGCTTGTTTCAGAGTTAACCATCGATGATCAGCATAGGGAGCCAATCCAAGTAGGAACATGTTGATCCCTCGATATCCTTTGTTACTGACGATATTTATAGGCGTAATTGCCTGGACATTCCAAGGCCTTCGCCATGGGATTACCCCTTCCTTCAGGGCGTTCATGATTGTCGAAGTGACCATCTCGTAGATGGTCTGACTCATTTCCTCTCCTCATTTGTGGTGGCTGAGCCTAAGTTGTGAAAGTGCATTTTGCATTTGCCTCATTCTTATTTCCGGTGATTGCCGGTCAAGTCACGATGTTGCAAAAAGCATATGGTCACAAGCTGGTCATAAAGCAAGCAATGAGTTCAGTCGTGCACACTAAGGCTTTTAGGTGCGTTCATGGAACGTTACTTTTTCAGTTCACGATCCAGAAATTGTTTTAGTTTAGTTTCGAAAAATCAAGTACGATCATATTGAGATCGTAACAAGGCAACAAGTTCTTCTCTTATTTCAGATCGGCTTGTGATCAAAATTGAGTCACGAACAGCAAAGTATTTTCGCTCCGCAATGGCGTTTGTATCGTCCAGATACTCGTCGCGATCAACCTTTTGAGCAGACGATTCACTAACGTCTCTTAGAGTTTTCGCTAAGCTGTAGCACTTTCGAACTAGAACTCCATTTTCATCATCTACAAAAATTCTTAGGGCTCGTTCAGCAATTCCTGCTAAGCTAGCATCGTCCAAGTGGCTATGAAAGTCTCTTGCTGCCAGAAATAGAAAATGCCAACAGGCGCTGAAGTTACGATCCGATTTCTGACCGAGGTCATACAAGGCGTTTGCTTCTTGAAGGTACATCCAAGCTTTTATCCAAACTAGCCCAGATCCCTTCATTTTAGATTGATCCAATATCGTTCTAGCTTTCTGCACATAGTCAAGCGAAAGTTGAGGATTACCTTCAACTCTTGATAGGTTCCCAAGCTGTTCATATGCACGCGATCTTATTCTTTCTGATTCTGGGGACTTACTGTCCTGACTTTCTACTATCTCTAAACTACGCTTGAATTCTCTCCTGGCATCTTCTAATTTACCCATCCCCCAATATGCATCCCCGAGGTCTTGAACAAATAGACAAACGGTTATTGGGTCATTGCAATGTAAAATTATACGCTCTAATATGCCCAGTGCCTCATCTGTTTCACCGGCTGTTCTGGCTAGGTTCGCGGTTATTCGATATAGGCCAATAAATGGTGCGGAAGAGTGATTAGGCCAGACTTTGCAAGCCTCTTTGCAAAGGTCATACGCGAAGGCACTATTTCCAGCATTCCAGAGAGATGCCAATGCAACTAAAAGGCTCGCACACGATTCATTGCCTGAATTGTTTCTTAAGTGCCATTGGACATTTTCTTGAATAACTGTTTGATGCCCTTTAGCTAGGTCTTCTCTAATTTCAGCACCAATATATGAAAATCCGCTTGGGTAGATTTCATTGCATAGTACTTCTGTCTGAACTGCTCGAAAGAGTACAGACTCTTCGGGACCAGTCATGCCCCTTATAAAGTGCCGAAGCGTGTTCAGGAGGGAGACATTGCCATCTGTGTTCTGAACCCACGACGACTCAACGACTTTTTCTACTGTTGAATTGGAGATATTGTTTTTGGTCTGAGCAAGGACTTTATGAATCCATTCAAGAGGTACGTTCCCCGTAAATGTCGCTATTACTTTCAGGACATGCTGATCTTCTTCCTTGAGGAGAGAAAATGAAGTGCAAAATGCGTCATCAAGTCTTTTATTTGACGATCCAGATAGTAATTGTTTGACATATGACTTTACACTTGAGCGCTTTAAATCGGAAGCAAAGAGTTGAATGGCTAGTGGGCTTCCATCGGCAAGTTGGCAGACATGTAGATAATCCATGCGACCAGACTCAGGAATTCTCCAATTTGGCTCATGCTTTCTTATTGTCTGCTCGAGCAGAATTAATGGAGGTGGATCAGGATTATGTCCTTCAGGGGCAAAAGAGAGCCCACCAATGGACATGGAAACTTCGCCGTTGAGTCCAAGACGCTTTGTAGCGGTGTAGAAAAAGCGGAGTCTAGAGTATAAGGAAAGCATTTCACTGACTGTCTCAGCGAGTACATCACCTAGGATCTCTCCGTCATGCAATGCTATGACGAACGGAGCTTTCCGGTTCTTGTTTGGCTCTGCCATCAAGGATTCAATTGTCCTTCTTAGTTCGTTTTTCGTTGAAGTGGAGGAGAGGCTAATACTCCGAATTCGAGACTTTTTGAGCTCATTGTTGTTCTGAAGTCCATACTCAACTAATACTGTTTTTCCGACACCTGGTGGCCCTAAAATGGAAATAAATCTTGCGCCGGTGGAAACTAACCTATAGAGCCGAGGTAAATCCGGTCCTCGTCCCAGAAATTCATCTGGCATTTGGATCCTAAAGTCACGATTTATCCGCACACTTCCAATCACCTTGCCAAGTTCATCAAGTATCTGAGTTACCTGTGTTAAAATTGCCATGCTATTTTCGGCTGAGTATTTTGGTCTAAAGTTCAGCTCGAGGGATGGATGGATGCAGTTGCGAAACTCCCTCAAACCTTGGGTCATCGAAGTTAAATGTGGATTCAGCCACCCGAGATCGTAGGCTTTATCAATTAAACCCTTGAAGTTGTCACCGTCTTTGCCTGGCTCCTTAGTTTCTGACTCGTTGAGGTCTCCAATTTGAAAAAGGAGGACGTTGAGAAATCCCTCAATAATTGTAATGTGAAGGAGAGAGGCAAGAAAATAAAATTCTTGAATCAGGCATTTGGAGGCTTCATGCCACCGCGATTGCAATAGGTCAGCCATTTGTGAGTCGAGAGCTTCCAAGTCGACCAGGGCTGTATGCGCTTCATTTGGTATGGAAAGGACTCGACTCAAGTTGAAGCGTAGGTTACTCTATGTCACGTCAATTTTTGGAGCATAGTCGGACAGGTCAAATGTGAATCGGTAACTTCCGACTCGATCATCAAGCCACTCTGTGATTTCTGCTGAGGTTCTCCAGCCTTTTTGAGCGCACATTACCCGGAGTTGATCAACGACACCGTGCTGAATTCTCGCGATTTCGATGTCAACACTCTTCTCAACGTTTGCTTCAAGTGCATTACCCCAGTTGGTGAGCCCCTCGCGAAGTTCTTCAGCAACCCGTCTCAGGCAATCTCGATCACTCTCTGGTTTAGGTTTGAGTTCGTTCAAAAAGATGTCCTTGGAGGGGATAATTTCGAGTGTTTCCACTTCAAAGGCATCCAACAGGTTAGATTGACTTACGATATCTTGTTCAGTTCGGAAAGAAAGTGTCTCTAAGTTTTCCATGGAATGGTTTTTGGGAGTATTGCCTTCAAATGTTAGCGTAGCTACTGGCTAAAGTCAATCTGGAAACGTATGGATTTGGTGCTAGTCTAGAGCCATATCTAAGACTCTATTGAGACCCTTAAGCCACATGAGTAATAAGTTCGAAATCTCAACATTTGGGTCCACCAAACCGCCCTATCTCCATCACTAAATGTGTGTCACATTATTCGACGCAAGCTCGAATGTGCTCATCTAGGAAGAACTTCGGCCTTTTCTCTAATCGCTGGCTCTTTGGGCAAGACTTCCTTTTCTGCTTCAGTTCGAATATCTTGAATTAAGGCACACCAACAGATATCGAACGTGTACGCAAAAAGGACCTCATCGTGGGGTCTTTTTCAATACTACTTGGACTGCAGCTGATCGCTATAAAGCCTCAGTTGGTGCAAGTATATCATTGGCGCAAAAAATAGACCTGACTACCTTAGTAATCAGGCCTATGCGTTAGTGAGTCGCTCGTCTTGTGACGACCAATCTCATTCCGGTATGCGGATGAATAATCTCCTGACCAATCAAGGCCGAGAAATCTTCAACGCAATCTAGTCCAATCTGCTGTTTTTCTTCAAAATTTAGTGGTCGAATTCCACCCTGTCTATCTCGAACGGCAACGCCCTGTGCGGGAAGTTGGTAGGACATCAATCTGTCCACAAATTCTTTTGCTTTACTCATTTTCTTGTATCCTGCCCTTTATGCTGAAATCCTTTCTCTTGGCGTCAATATTTGCGCCATCACATTGTCAAGTAGATCCATTTCTGAATCTGACCAATAGAGCGCATAATCCCGTGCGACAGGACTGTTACGCTCAATTTCGAACAACGCTACTATCTGCTTAATTTCACTATCGGGACTTTGGGCCCATTTTCTCACAAAATATTGAGTGAAACAACGAGCAAATGCCTCGCCATAAATAGATGTAAAGTAGCTCTCAGTATTCGCATGTGGAAATTCATACAACTCTCCATCCTCGTCGATAGCGTTCGTGCTTAAAATTCCAGCCTGTGGAACCATCATCGCCGCATGAGCTTTAAAGGTCATTGTTTCAAAAACAACAATACGCCAATGCTCAAATTCCTCTGAGATATAGGTGCTAAAAGCGCCATATGGCTCGAAACAATGTACGTCATAGTGGTGCGCTATTTCATGCAGCAAGAGAAGTGATAGATTGCCATCGGAAATACTTAACAGCAACTCACCATTTATGATCTTGCCAAGATCATTACGCTCAAACAATAGGAGTGCATTTAATGGGCGTCTATCGGGAAGCGTGCTGTCGTATGTAAACCTGAGGTCAAATCGCTTAAGCGGTTCGCGCAATCCTTTGAGGGAGATCGCATCTTCCAAATGTTTTGCGACAATGCGCAAGCTATCGATCTGATCCACGGTTGGTATCGCCACCAATGACCTCAATCGACCAAAAGTCGAACCTCCTTGTCCACCTGCCATCTCCATGTATTGGGTGCAATACTACCTGAACAGCAGCACTTTTATCTATGAAGCATCAAATCTAACGAAGATTTCTGCAGCTTGGTCAATTTCGGAGATATTATGCAACGAGTTCGAAAGCTTAGATGTCTCATCCGTGAATAACATCGGCCTTTTCTCAAATCTCTGGCTCTCTATGCAACACTTCCATTTCGGCTGTACTTCGAATATCTTGAATGAAGGTACACCAAACTGAACTAACACTCCTGTCACCCCCTTGATCGAGGCTCTCAGAGCTAAGATTAGGTGGTTCGACTGATGCCAATTTGCGGAGTATCGGAC
>JAYVHY010000211.1:0-8966 GCA_043770615.1 Armatimonadota bacterium
CAAGCTTTCGGTCCAACTCAAAGCAAATGAGGCGACCATCATCGCGGACGCCATTAACGGAAAATCTATTTTCGCGGCTCTCGAGCTACAAGGCGGAAAGAACTCGGCCCTCGCTCTTGTTCTCCAAAACTACACAAAGGTCGGTTGGACCTCACTGAACCACACGTCAGAACACGTTCTGGTTTCTGCTTATGGACCAGGAAGCGAACAGGTTCGCGGTCTTACTCGAAACACCGAATTCTTCGACATGATGCTGTCCGCGAAAGGACTCAAATGGAGTAACCCAACCATGAGCTTTGCAGATGCCCAACGCAGCATGGACAAAATGAAAGCCTCCATCGACCCAGAGTGGTACGCCTTTTACTCTTCCGACGACGACGAGTGCTGTAGCCACCAGTAGCAAAGCCATTGGCACCGATTAGTCTCAAAAAGCGTCTCTTCATTTGATCATACAAGTTTGCTATTGATGGCAGAACCGCCTATGATGACAATACGAAATGACAAATGAGGAACTTGACGGTCGGCTTCAGATAATTGAGGCCAACATGCAGGCAGTCCTGTATCGCCTTGATCAAATAGAATCGGGCCTCTCACCGAGCCAAGTTGCGCCTGAAGAACCACCAGAGCCAGCGGTAACCGTGTCATCCGCTGAGATACCCGAGATGCCCGTAGCGATTGTCGAGGATTCTGGGATTTCACCCGGTCCGCCGCCAATAATTTCACCTCAAAACCCCGATCCAGTTGAAGAAACCAAGCCGTGGCGACCCCTGCCGGGAATCCCCGACTACAAGTGGACAAGTCATCCGGAAGAGAAGCCCCAAGCCGCAAGTGCATCGTCTCCCCCGCCAATGACGCCTAGTGCACCTTCGCCTCGATTTACTCTCCCCGATCCACCAAGCGCCGACGATATCGAGTACAAGTTCGGAATCAACGGTCTTTTGCGCGGCGGAGCCGTAGTCTTCGTTCTTGCCCTCCTCTTCCTTGCCGCAATCATGATTGGTAGGGGTGCCATTACACCGCCAGTCCAGTTTGCCGGAGAAATACTTCTTTGCCTGACATTCATTGGCCTTGGACTCAAAAAACGTGACGAACGTGAGGACTTTGGTCAACTCATGGTCGGAATCGGCTCGTTTGGGCTTTATGCCAGCTTTGCCGGTGGTTACGCCTACAAACACCTCTACGAAGGAGAACCGCTGGTTGCGATGTACATGCTCCTCAGCCTCGCGAATTTAGGATTTGCGATGTGGCGATCCTCCAAGAGCTTTCTTACCATTGGCATGCTAGGTGGTCTTGTCGCGGCAATTATGCCGATGCACAAGGACAAAGTGCTGCTTGATTTTGCCTTGCACTTCCTCATCCTAGTTCCGTGTGCGGTGATCATCATCCGCAACAAATGGAACGTTATGGCGGGATTAATGTGGGTCGTTTCAACCGTTGCATTCATCCCGGCGACAACGTCTCACTTCGATCAGTTTTGGCGAGTCGGCGCAACCTATCTTAACTGTGCCATCGCGCTATACGCTTGCGGAAAAGTATTCAAGCCATCGGAATTTGATAAGCACGCTGCGATTCAAACCGCCATGCTTGTCCTCACCGGGTTCTTTGCCATTGCAATTGACACTGGTCACAAAGGCTCACTCCATGCAATCGTACTAACGGCAATTGCTGCTGGTGTTGGCTACGCAATTCGAGCCAATGAAAAATCGAGAAACGCTACGTGGCTCGGCGGATTGATTGTTTTCGCGATCATCACCCCGATTGGCTTTACCCAGAGCATTGCGGCATTTTGTTACGGACTCGAAGCTTTGATTCTGATTCTGCTTGCAATTCGATTTCAGCTCGTCGCGGTTTGGGCGGTCAGTTTGGCGACCTTTATCTTTTCGATGGTGGCGTACCTGTACTTCCCCGACAAAAATGTCCTTTCGCTGGCAAGGTTCTCTTCGCCGCTGGAGTTGCTCCTCCTCGCAATATCAAGTGCAACGGTTGCCCTCAATATTCGATATGCTCTTCCCAACAAGATCAAGGATATCCAGGATTGGGCAATTTTGGTCGGCGGCGGTCTTCTAGTTGCCTTCTTCGTCCGTGCGATGAACGTAGTCCTAGGTCAGGGCAATACCACGCTTCACATCGGAGCGATCAATACCTTAGCATTCAGTATTGCTAGCATGGTCGTCCTTGCCATCGCGAATCACTATCAGCGAATCGCAGTGTTCTTTGTCGGAACATTTACGGCAATGTTGTCATTCATGTTTTATTTGGTGGCATCGCCCGACGGCAATTTTTCCTTCATTCGAGTGCCGCCGTTTCTTGACGTCGCTTTGATGGTGATCTTTTCGGCTGCAATTTGCCTGGCGATCCGATTTGTGCTGAAACGAGACAATAGGAGTAATCAAGAGTTTGCGATCTTTATTGGCGGGGCATTCCTTGTTGCAAGCTTTGTCCGGATCATGAATATTGTTCTTGACAACAGTTCACTTTCACCTTCTGTGATCACTCTGATATTTACGGCAATTGGTGGCGCAGTGGTCATGGGTATGTCCAACCGTTATCCACGATTGGCATTGTACTTGCTCGGTACGGTTTCGGTTGCCGTATCAACCCTGTTCTACTTTGTGCCTGTCTCGGATGGGAACTTTGCCTTCGTGCGAATGGCTTCCGCCCTAGAATTCTTTCTGCTCGCCATCTTTACCGCGGCTATCTGCCTGAACGTTCGGTATGTTTTGCGTCACGACGACAAAAACGAACAAGAGCTTGCCCTGTTCGTCGGCGGTTCCCTCCTCGTTGCCCTCTTTGTTCGAGGAATCAATATTGCCCTTGGCAACGGCAATACCACGTTGCATGTCAACGATATCAATACCCTAGGAATTGGACTGGCCGGTCTGACGATGACCCTCGTTGGCGCCCTTTCTAAGCGAAAGGGACTGCTCATTGCCAGTGCAATTTTGACCACTTGGGTTGGAATCTTGGCGGTTCTTTTGGAACCGGAAATTACTCCGCATTGGATGAGTCCAGTGCTTGTTCTGTTGGCGGCTGGTTGTGTGCTGGTTGGGAGCCGGTACCTGGTTGAAAATAACGATAAGAGCTACCAAGAAACCGTGATGGTCTTTGCCGGGCTGGCGATGTCGGCATTCTTTGTTCGCCTGATGCATTTGGTTGGCGTTAACCACCTGCTCGACTTAACCAAAGAGACATCGACCTATTTCTCACTCGGATTATTGAACGTAATTTGGATCGCATTTGCGCTTCGTAATCGTCGCCCGGCGAACATGATTTTGGGTTGGATGTCTTTCGTTGTTGCCGCTGGCTCGGGAGCATTGTTGCCGAACAGCACGCTACCGTCTTGGCTTAGTCCTGTCTTGTTGGCAATCCCAATTGGTGCGGTAGGAGTGCTTTACGCCATCACACCTCGCACAGAGTCAAACGAAGTCTCGTTCACCGCGATCTGCGTAGTTCCCGGGTGGATATTGTCAACCCTCTTCTTGCGCCAAGAGCTGTTGCGCCCGTGGATTGGTCTCAATAATGTCGCTTCGTTTACGGCGGCATGGGTGATCTTCGCAGTGTTTCTAATTACGGCTGGCTTCAAAGCTGAGCGACGGTTCTTGCGATACTGGGCACTTACAGTGTTCGGAGTGACGGTCGCTAAAGTGTTCTTGGTTGACCTCGCCGAACTCGATTCTGTGATCCGAGTAGCGATGCTGACCCTGCTAGGGCTAGGAATGATGGGCGGTGGCTACTGGTACATCCTTTGGCGAAGAAGTAATGGGGCTCCAGTTTCAAAGAGTCCCATGCCGAGTGAAGACGAATCATGAGGAAGAATCCCCGAATCGTTTTTGGAGTCATTCTCCTGTTGCTATCCTTCGCCATGCTTGGCGTGATGGTCGCGGCGAAAGGGAAGTACCCATCTTTATCTCAAGAATTCGTAAATTCACCATCGGCCAAGTAGCCTCTCGGCAAGTCTTTGCGACGAAACCTGGAATATGTCCATACTATAGGAGTAGGAACAAACAGCCATGAACACATCATTAGCCCTCGCGTTTATTCTCGGACAACCTGGAAACCACTTCAAAGTCCCCGTCTATAATGCCGATCAAAAGGTGCCGGCCGTGATGTCTTACGTCAGCACTGTCTTGCCCGAAGGGTTCACCGAAGGGAAGTTTGGGTCAGGGGCGATCACCTCGGCCGATGGAACGATCACTGTGACTCTTTTGAAATCGGCTGCCTCGATGCCGTCCTTGTTGCGTAATCCTAAGTACAACCACCTCCAGGACTTCACGACGATTCGAATGACAAACTGGATTGGATTCCGAAACTCGAATCCTAATGGCGAAGACTACAAACTTGACTGGAGCCGATACCGCCTGAATTTTTCGGTGGTAGCCAAAGGTAAGCCAAAAGTCGAGGCGCTTCGTAAGGTCCTCCACAAGTTGGTAGACGGCCTAGAAATCAAGCGCTAGATTTAACGAGCTAATCTCAAAGTTTTGTGGACACGGTGGCAATTGATGCCACCGTGTCTTTTTGTTACTTCAACCGCTCCATGTACTTGTCCCGGAGCATCGTGTGCTTGCTCGCCAACTTCCTTGGCTGACCATTGATGAACACGTATCTCATCGTAGTAGTCAGTTCGAATGGGTCGCCATCGGTGACGATGATGTTGCCCATTTTTCCGGGTTCGATCGAGCCAAGTTTGTCGTCAACTCCGAAAATTTGTGCCGCATCAAGGGTTAGGGCTCGGAGTGCGTCATCTTGCGAAAGACCGTAGGCGCAATGTTCTCCAACTTTGAATGGAAGCATCATCATGTCCGATCCACCACCGCTTTGGAAGCAGAATTTAACTCCCGCCTTTGCTAACAGTCCGGCTCGTACATAAGGTGTATCGTACGGATCCCAGGCATTGACCGTCGTATTGGCTCCCAAGGTGCTAGCACCCGCCGGATTGATAATCACCGGAATCCTCGATCTCTTGAGCAATGCCGTCTCCTTCCACGCTTCGACCGCGCCCGAGAGAGCTGCCTTGAGGCGATACTTCTGAGCGAAAGCAACCGCAGCTCGAATGGACGCTGCGTTACGCGTTGTTAAGACAACGAGTCTTTCGCCTTTTAGATACGGAATCATCGCTTCCATTCCCAAATCGACCGGAGTGGAAGGCTCGGCTTTTCGAAGTTTCATGTATTCGATAGACTTATCGAAGTAGGCTTCAACCGCCTTATCATTGAGTCCGGCAGCTTGGGGGGGACCAAAATCCTGAACTGGCATTCTCCCGCCCAAGTAATCGTAGTACTGCTCTAATTGTTGGAGAGAAAGATGGGCATCGCCAACTTTGCCATCCATGAGTTCGGTTTGACCAGCACCACCAAACAGGATGGACGTGTCCACAATGTCACACAAGTCAAAATTGCCGCCACCGCGACCAGCCGAGAAGTTAACAATGAGTCCTGCTTTTCGCATGACTCCAAACTCTTCGGTCGTATAACCGTCGGTGTTAATGAAGGCACCTTGACCGGAGATCGTTCCACCGGTAGGGGCAGAGAATGCGTTGGTTACGCCATTGAATCGCGCCGTTCCAAAGTGAGTACTCTCACACCAAAGGTTGGTCAGTGAGTCAAGGTCAGCATTGAGGGTGCCGAACTCTCGGTTATCGTTCATGACCGGGATTGGACCGATCTCCATCAAGCCAATTGATGATTGGCCATCGATGAACCCAGGGTAGACGTGGAGTCCGTTTCCATTCACAACTGAGGTGCCGGATGGGATAGAAACATCCGTTCCCACTGCGGCAATCTTGCCATCTTTGATGACCACGGTACCGGCTTTGATGACGGGACCACTAACCGGGTGGACAGTTGCACCGACAATTGCGTAAGTGTTAGATTTGGTCGGCAGGCGATCGTTTTCGGCTTTATTCACCTTCCGATCCAGTTTCTGCTTGGTGATTGAAATGGCATCAATACCAAAGGCGTCTCGTCGCTCGAAGTACACGTCTCCTTCGATCATGGTGAGAGCGCATTTTGAGTAAACGCTCATCGGATGTCCATCCCAGATCACGAGGTCGGCGTCCTTGCCGACTTCTATGCTTCCGGTTCGATGGTCAATTCCCAGTTCCTTCGCCGGATTGATTGTGACCGTCCGAAGGGCTTCTTCCTCGGTAAATCCACCAAAACGCATCGTCTTTGCCGCATCAATGTTGAGGGCAGTTGTGCCGCTCAAACCATCGGTATTGATCGAAACAACTACGCCAGCTTTTTGACAAATTGCGGCATTCCAAGGAATTCCATCGTAGCCTTCTTGCTTGAACGACCAGCTGTCAACAAAAATCGAAACTCCGACTCCGGCTTTTGCCAATTCGGGCGCAATTTTGTACGCTTCAAGGGCGTGTTGCATGGCACCAATCTTGAATCCAAACTCTTGGCTTAGTCGAACCATCATGAGCATCTCATCGCTTCGGTAGCTGTGACATTGAACCCAAATTTTGCGTTGCAAGATGTCACTGAGCGTTTCAAGTCGGAGGTCTCGACGGGGCAGCTTTCCTCTGCCTGCCTTGTAATCATCCCACCCCTTTTTGTATTGGATGGCTTCGGTAAATGCCCTTCGATAGAGGGATTCAACCCCCATTCGGGTTGAAGGGAAACGAGTGTTGGTTGTACTGCTCTTGCGGGTGACGTTTTCGCCAAGGGCAAATTTGATCATCCTCGGGGCATCAGGAATCTTGGCTTCCTCGCCTGATTTGCCATATTTGTACTTGATAACCACGCTTTGTCCGCCAACGGCATTAGCACTACCATGAAGGATAAGTGCCGATGTGTGACCGCTAGCTAGGGCTTGCCACGCGGTTAACGAAGAGAGATTGAGAAGGTCCCCAATTCGGGTTTCTCCGGATATGCTTTCGGCGCCTTCGTTTGTTCCGTCAGAGGCACGGTGCGAGTGACCATCAATAATGCCCGGCGCAACAACTTTGCCCTTAGCGTCAATCGTGATGGTTCCCGACGGAGCAACGAGACCTCGACCAAGTTTGGCAATTTTTCCTTGTTGGACGAGGATATCGGTGTCTTCGAGAACCCCGTTTGTTGCCGTGAGAATACGGGCAGACTTAATGAGGCAGTTACCGTTGGTGACGGTTTTTGGTTTACGATTGGACTCGAGTTCAAAGGGAAATTGGGCGTTGGCAACGGTAGCAGCGCACACCATTGAGAAAGCGAGAAGTCTCACTTCTTCACCTCCTTGGCTGGTTCAAGCACCGCTTTTCCGGTCACCCAAACTCGTTCCACTTTACTTTCTTTGGCGGCGAAATCTCCCGACATGAGGACTAGGTTTGCTTGTTTACCCATTTCGATAGTTCCTAGTTGATCTTTGAGACCAAGGATCTCGGCGGCGTTGATGGTCATTGCCTTTAGCGCGGCGTCTTGGCTGAAACCAATTTTGATGAGGCCTCTCACATTATCCAAAAATGTGCTTGGGCTGGAACCTGAGCTAAAAGCGAACTTAATGCCGGATTTTGCCATACCGCTGACTCCTTTCATTTGTTCCTCCCATTTGTCGTGTCGTTCCTTTTTGAATTCAAGTGGGGTTTGATCGGCTAGTTCAACGGAAGGCTTATCGGGCTCAATTGAAGGTTCGATCATGCTGTCTACGAAGTAAAGAACAGAGGCATTACTTTTGGCTAACTGCGTGGTCATTTTGTAGGCATCACGACCTCCAGCGATCATCACCGGAAAGTTAAACTCGGCACTGATTCTCAAGGATCGTTCAACTTCTCGATCTAGATTGGCTTCAAAGATTCCTGGTCGCTTTCCGGTTACAAGCGGATTGAGGTCTTCGAGCGATTTCATCCAGTAGGGCTTCGCCTTTTCCTTATTGAGTTCGACACCGTCGGCAAGCGACTTTGCGTCGGATAGAACTTGCCGCATCAGAGCCAACACGCCAAGAATGTCGGAAGGATATCCGTCCCCAGATCCGTTTCGATAACTGAGTCCGAATCCAAATTGGCTATTGAGAACTCTTGACTTGTCGGTCGAAGGCAAGAGGTTGACGACCGAACAACTTCCGCGAACAATTCCCTTGTTTGGTGCCAACAGTACGGTTGTGATTCCGTTTTCGTAAGAGCTGCTGTCCTTTTCAAAGTCGAGGTTATCGGCAGCACCAAAGTCGGAAAAAATTCCTTTTCTATTACCAATCCACATAAATGGTGGAGCAAACGTATTTTGATCTGGCTTACCTTCCGACTTCGGATCGGGAGCTGATTTGGTCAGTCTCGTCGAATAGGCGTCAATGAAACCAGGATAGAGAAACTTTCCTGTACCGTCAACGACGGCAACACCGGAAGGTGCGGCTGCGGTTGACACCGACTCGATTCTTCCGTTTTTGACAACCACAGTGGCGCCGTCGAGAATTTGACCGTCGCCAACCACGACCTTTGCGCCGGTTATGGCGAAGTCACCCGATTGCGCGAAGGCCAATTGAGTTGTGAGGAGACTCGCGAACGCGAGAAGATAAGTACGCATAATGCTAAAGGGTTTTTACCTTGTAATGAAGGCAAGAGACATGATGATCCTTGAGATTGACTAGCCTCGGAACCTGAAAATGTATTTCGTGTGCCGGCAACCTCTGGGACCGATTAGGAATTCCTGGTGAAAAGGATGTCATTTTTCTTCGATAGGAACTAAGGCGAACCTTATAACTTGTTCCGTTGAGAACGCCTTTCTACGAAATTGAAATATAAGTAGACATATATCTACTATTTATGGTATATTAATCACCTATGGCTTGCGAAACCGACAAGCGTGGCACAACCGGTAACATCCAAAAAGTCGTCATCAAACACGCAAACGCTACTTCAAAGTATCCACAGGAGTCTGAGACTGGGAATCGAGAAAGGCTCATGGACGGCAGGATATAGCTGGGCCATTGTGTCGAACTGAAGAAAAGCTTGTAGCTCGCTACCTCAGCAGCAACGGACAATTGAACCTAACAAT
>JAYVHY010000212.1:0-3942 GCA_043770615.1 Armatimonadota bacterium
CAAACTTCAATAGCTTTAGGTCTGCAATTTGTTCGGTGTAGTATTTGTTAAAGCGATCAACCCGGGTTGGCGAGCTCTTGATATTGTAGAATCGCTCGATGGCACTTTCGTCCTGAGTGACGGTTTGGATTCGTTGGTGCATAACTGGTTCCTGGGCGCGGACTCCAGCTACCGAAAGGAAGAGGACAATGCTCGCGAGACCCGACATTGCTCAAGTATAGATCAAGACTATGGTCAAAGTTCGGGACCAGAAAGTGATCCAAAAAGTGCAAATCGTTTGTCGAACCTTCAACCTAAAATTATTCATCCTCCCGATTTACAGTTGCTTAAGGGAGGGAGGATCAATAATCCGACATTTTGAACTTAAATATCTCCCTTTCAAACATGCTTGTCGGGACTCAAATTTTGGATATCACCACAAAGCAAACTCTTGCAGATTGCGACTCAGAGACCGCCGCTTCCCCCGAGGTACCCTTATAGGGTGAGTTTGAGAGAGGCGTTGGCACTTGGAGTTTTGCTCGGAGACGGTGCTAACGGAACCCTGCTAGCGGAAAGAGGGTTTAAAAAACAGCCCTATGATTTGGCAAACCTCGAATCTCCAGATTTAGTCAGCGCGGCTCACAAGGAGTATTTCGACGCCGGTAGCGACTTCGTGGAGACTAACACTTTTAGCTCGAACCACTTTAAGCTTGATGGACTTGGGGTTGACGCCTACGAAATCAACAGAAGCGGAGCCGAGATTGCCCGCAGCGTCTGTCCAGCCGGGAAATACGTCCTCGGTGCAGTCGGACCATGTGGCAAGCCACTAGCTCCGTTTGGGCAGATCGAACAAGAAGATGCTACTGCCTCATTTGTGAAGTGCGCTCAAGGATTGGTTGATGGTGGAGTCGACGGGTTCTTCTTGGAGTCCTTCGTCGATATTCTTGAAATTCGAATTGCAGTTGAAGCGATACGAACTGTTAGTGACCTCCCTATTTTGCTCAGCAAAGCGTTCATCGAAGATGGTGAAATGATTGCTGAAGGGCTCCCGATGCGACGAGCAAAGGAAATGTCTGACCTCGCAGTTGACGCAATCGGTGCGAACTGCATCGTTGGTCCGCAGCGGATGCTTGATCTCGTTCGCATGATGGCTGAGGAGACGCAATTACCAATCATTGCCTTCCCTACCCCTGGTCTCCCCCAACTCGTTAAGGGCGAGATTACTTACGACACGTCTCCCGAGTACTTTGCCAAAGCGTCAATGCGCCTTATCGAAGAGGGAGCAAAAGTAGTGGGCGGATGTTGCGGTACCACACCTGACCACATTAGGGAGATGAGAAAGATGATTGACTTAGGAGTTAAGCCAAAACCTCGAACGATCATCACTCGAAGCGCCAAGGAGAAGGAAGACCTTCCGCAAGCAAGCGCCAGCACCCTTTCGGAAAAGATCAAAACAAAGTTTGTGGTCGCGGTAGAGATGGATGTCCCAAGGGGACTGCGAATTCAGAAGCTGCTTGATGGAGCAAAGAACCTGAAAGAAGCGGGTTGCGATGTCATTAACATCTCTGATGGTGCTCGGGCAAGGCTCCGGATGAACCCCACCGCGGTTGGCAACCTGATTCAGACCCAAAGCGGAATCGAGGTAACGATGCACTTTAGTTGTCGAGACCGAAACCTTTTGGCGGTTCAAAGCGATCTATTGGGAGCTCATGCCCTAGGTATCCGAAACATTTTGTCAGTTACCGGTGATCCCGCTAACATTGGTGACTATCCGAGTGCAACCAGCGTTTTCGACATAGATGCTATCGGACTTTGCCGAATCATGGATCGCTTCAATGAAGGCTTGGATTTGGCTGGATACTCGGTGGGCATGCGCTGCGCCTTCACCATTTGTTGCGCTTACAATCCCGGAGCGCTTGACCAAGATCTAGAAGGCGACCGATTGCGGCGAAAGGTAGAAGCTGGATCGCAGATTGTTTACACTCAGCCCGTGTTTGACCTAGAGTCCGCGGTTCGAACTTCCGAACTTTGCAAAAAGTTGAATATTGCCCTCATGCTCGGCGTATTACCTTTACGGTCAGCCCGCCACACCGAGTTTATGCACAATGAAGTTCCTGGCGTTTCGATTCCCGAAAACCTGAGAACCATGATGCAAAACGCCCCGGATGACGAAACCGCACTTAAGATCGGTATCGAACAAGCCCAGAATCTCAGTGCCGAAATCAAATCTCTTGCTCAAGGAATCTATCTTATGCCTCCATTTGGCAATGCGGCAATCGCCGCCAGTGTCATGGAAGCCGTGAAATAATGCGAAATAAAGACCTCTTAGCCGTTGGTGCGTTTGGACTCTCTGCCCTGGGTGGAGCGATGCTCGTTTACGGAGCTTTGGTTGAGGCAAAGAATCTGGTCGTCGACAAGTTTGACATACCACTTGCTGGCTTACCTGAAAGGCTTGATGGATTCAAAATTGTCGTATTAGGCGATTTTCATTTGTGCGATAAATACTCAGTTGAACTTGCGAACAAGGCAATCGACTTGGCGTTGGACCAAGATCCGGACATGGTTTGTTTGGTCGGAGACTTTGTTAACTATTGGAAGCCGGAGTCGCCCAAGCTGGTCGGTGATGTGCTTGAACCGCTCCTCATCATGAACGGCAGTGTGGTCGCCATTCCTGGTAACCACGACTACAAAGCCGGATCTCCGGAAATCCTGCGAATGATCGTTGATGAGCTCAACATCAAACTTCTCCGCAATGAGAGTTGGGTTCATAAAGGCGTCTGTTGGACTGGCATTGACAGTTACAACGAAGGATCAGCAGATGTTCAGAAGGCTTTCGCTTCGGCTACGGAGGACCCGATTATTGCCCTTTGGCACGAACCCGACTTGGTTGGATTGTTGCCGCCAGGCAAGGCTATGCTTCAGCTCAGTGGGCACTCGCACGGTGGACAGTTCAAGTTTCCTTTTGGGTTGACACCGATGACCTCGACTAATGGCAACAAGTATCGGGATGGGTTTTATACGGAAGCTCCGACTCCAATATTTGTGACACGAGGTGTCGGAACGACAGGTCCGCCTTCGCGGTTTTTGTGCCCGCCTCAGGTTGCGGTTCTGACGCTGACCAGCGCGTTGTAAGGATTCGCGTTAGGAACCTGCGACCAGAGCTTTTCCGTGTTTGCGGGTTTACACACTGATAAACTGCGCTCGAAACTCGCTCCATGTATCAGTGCCACTCCACTATGCCAGCGAGGTATAGGGACGACGGGTTCGAGCTAGCTTGCAAGATATCATCCCTTCCGACACATCGGTCATAAGTTGGAATGATGGTGGAATGACCGATGTGCCACCTTCCCCTTCTTCGGGAAGGATTTACTTATAGGCGACCAAGAATTGAGATGCCTTCCAAAGCTTGGAGGTCTGGCAATTCTTGGCCCATAGCTGAATTGACTCGGTGGATGGTCGTTCCAAAGTCAAAAAACTAAGCCATTGGAATCTGTAGGACGCTTCGTTCGACTACGGCTACTCCGGCGGCATGAGTCTTTTCATGAGTGATGGAGACGAAGATTTTGAGACGCTTGCCATCAAAATTTGGGTCAAGAATCGTCACATTTGGCTGACCAAGTTGGTCATTCAAGATTTCGATATTTTTCATGAGGAGCGGCACACCGACCGCTTTGATGATCGCCTCTTTGGCAGCCCAACGACCAGCAACTTTCATCGGAGTTCGGCAGTAGACTTCTTCTCTTTCGGTCAGAATCCGGCGGATAAAACGATCGCGTTTAAGGGCCTTTACGATTCTGCCAACCTCAACGATATCAATTCCAACGCCGACGACCATGCAGAGATTATGCTCTACCAAAGTAACATAGTGGGTAGTGCGCTACTTTATCCATGCGGTTGATGGTCAAGTTTATGGTCCGGTCGAACTCGACGGAATCAATCAATGGATTGCTGAAGGGCGAGTCG
>JAYVHY010000213.1:0-21479 GCA_043770615.1 Armatimonadota bacterium
AAACGGCAAGGAATCAAGTTCTGCACCTATCACTCGATCATGGATTGGCACCATCCTGACTTCATTCCGAAGGAAAAGTACGACACCCGTGATAGCAAAAACTCGAACTATGAGCGTTACGACAAAGTCATGCGAGCCCAGCTCAAAGAGATCATCACTCGCTACGACCCGGCGGTCATGTGGTTCGACGGCGAATGGCAAAGCACGTGGACCCACGAGCGGGGTGTAGACCTTTACAACTACTGTCGCTCGCTCAAACCCGACATGATCATCAACAACCGAGTCGATAACAGCCGATCCGGAATGCAAGGAATGTCAGCGAGACCAGATGCAGTCGGTGACTTCGGTACTCCGGAGCAAGAGATTCCGGCAAACGGCATCAAGGACGACTGGGAGTCGTGCATGACTATGAACGGCTCATGGGGTTACCATGCCAACGATAACAACTGGAAGTCGGTAGATACCCTGATCTTCAATGCGGTTGATTGCGCCTCCAAGGGTGGCAACTACTTGCTCAACGTCGGTCCGACCGCACTTGGCGAGATCCCTCCCGCGTCCATTGACCGACTCAACGGCGTGGGCGCATGGCTCAAAGATAACTCCGAGGCACTCTACGGAACCCAAGCGAGCCCGTTTCCCAAGCCAATGCCGTGGGGACGAGTGACCCGAAAAGGTAAGACTCTGTACTGCGTGGTGTTCAAAAATGACGAGTTCATGCCTGTTCTCAGCGGATTAAGAAACACCATTGCATCTGCATCCATTCTCGGAGTTCGAGAACGAATCGAGGTTCAACCGACAAAAGACGGTCCTGCCTTGGTCCTCCCAACCAATAAGCGAACGATGCCATTGGTGGTTAAAGTCACCCTCGTCGGAGATCCCGACATCGAGGCGACTCTCCAATCCCAAAACGAAGATGGATCGCTGACCTTGTTGGCCGCCGATGCCGAAGTTGTGGGTGCCGCCCACTTCGAAGAGTCCAAGAAAGCGATCGGCTTCTGGACCGGGGCAACCGACACCGTAACCTGGAATTTCCGCACAACCAAACCCGGAACCTACAAACTAACCGCCGAAATCGCCTGTGACAAAGAAAACGAGGGCTCACTCGCCTCCGCTTACTTCGAGAACCAAGAGCGACAATTCGTGGTCAAAAGCACCGGCGCATGGGATAAGTTCCAAACTGTCGAACTTGGCACGATCACAATCAGCAAGACCGGTGACACCAAGATCGTGGTGAAAGCTCGAATGAAACCGGGCGGAGCAGTCATGAATCTGCGGTCGCTGCACCTGAAACCTAATGCTCGTTGAGGTCATCGCCTGCACCCTTGCCGACGCCGTAACCGCCAGAGAAAGTGGGGCAGACCGCGTCGAGCTTTGCCTCGCCATTGAAGTCGGAGGCTTGACGCCTTACATCGAGACCGTTGCGCAAATCGGGACTCTTGCTCCCTTCCCAGTTGTGGTCATGATTCGCCCTCAACCGGGAGGATTTGTGAATCAATCCGCACAGATACTTCAACAAATCGACCGAATTCTAGCTCTCCAACTCACCAACATAGAGATTATCACTGGAGCGTTAACGGAACAAAACGAACTCGATATACCCAGTCTTCAAGCCATCCGAACCAGAACCCAAGGTACCAAGCTTGCCTGCCACCGATGCTTCGATCTCACTCCCGATCCCTTTCTTGCCCTCGAGCAGCTAATCGACCTGGGCTTTGACCGAGTCCTCACTTCTGGACAAACCAAAACCGCTCCCGAAGGCGCCGCCACTATCGCCAAGCTTGTCCTACAAGCCAATGGAAGAATTGAGATCATTGCTGGCGCAGGCATCCGCCCTCACAATGTCCAAGACCTCATCCAGCAATCTGGGGTCACTCAAGTCCACGCCTCTTGCTTTGCTCACCCAACCGAAAAACCCGGAGAAATAGACTACGGTCCCACCCTCACCGTCTCCGCCGAAAAAGTCCGAGCC
This sequence comes from Armatimonadota bacterium, assembly GCA_043770615.1. Classification (GTDB taxonomy): domain Bacteria; phylum Armatimonadota; class Fimbriimonadia; order Fimbriimonadales; family Fimbriimonadaceae; genus Fimbriimonas. Next base: position 1,970 of record JAYVHY010000213.1, read on the forward strand.
CTTATAAGCGTCAATACGCCCAAGGACTACCTTCGAGACTGAATCTTCTCCCGAGTATCGTGCCAAATTTGATGTACAGTATCTTCTGAGCGCGATCAAACATGATTCTAATCTCACTATTCCTGCTAACCGGAATCCCGGTCTGGTTTGAAACCTACAATGAGTCTCCATTTATTCAAGCCGATCTGAGAGGTGAATTTCCAAAAAGGACGGCAATCGAGTCAAAACTCAGCGCCAATTTTGGGTTAGTCATTCAGCGAAGTAGCTCTTTGAGCGATTCGTTTTACGACGAGGTGAAAGAGCATTTGCGAAGGAGCACGATTCATGCGGTTGTTTACCAAGATACGCACAACCACTTTGTAGCGTGTACTCCCAAAGGTGAACCTATTGACTCATCTCAAACCGACATCCCATCTACTTTGTTTCAAAGCCTAAAAGTTGGGGAAGTTGCGGTGCTTATAGAGGAACCCGTGTACAGAAACAAACGGTGGAGTTTTTCGTTCAGCGGTCATTTGGTCAACCGTGGAGAGGTTGCCGAAAGACGCTTGGGATGGTTCAACGTCGGACCAAAAGTGGCCGCATACCAAGATATCCGATTCAAGTTTGAGCAAAACGAGTACATTGGTGAAATTGGCAAAGTTGTCGGTTCGACAATATCAATTGGTACTTGTGACTTTACGGTTGCCGATCGACACGATTCTGCACCAAATGGCAGAAATTGGGTCGACATTACTGTTTCGACTATGACACCGCCTGTTTCATACAATTTTTTCAACGGCATAGATCTCCCAAAAATTCTGGAAGAGATCGGCCCATCATTCCCATTTGGGTTGTCATCTATGGGATCGTATTCGCGGAGAAAGTCCGACAATCTATTGTCATTTCGTCTGGATTCGGAGGCACCAATTGACTATTGGGACAAAATTCGAATCTCCAAAAAAACTTCAATTAGCTGTTATATCAGGCACCTCGCGACCGAGCCATCTGCTCATTAAACTTCAATCCTTAGCTTCCTCGATGTTTCCCTTCCTAAAGAGTCCATCATTCGGATCGTTGCACAAAGCTCGTTTCACCACTGCAGATTGCAAACTGCTGACAGCGAGCTGACTTTAAGTCATAATCTAAAGCACTACTATGTCTAAAGACGTTCGACGCATCGTTGCGACCGACTGTGGCTCAACCACCACAAAGGCGATCCTTATAGAAAGGAATGATCAAGGCGAGTACCGACTCGTCGCCCGAGGCGAGGCACCGACGACCGTTGAACGCCCGTTCGAAGACGTCACCATCGGGGTTCTCAACTCCATCACCGAGCTTGAAGAAATCACCGAGCAAACCGTTCCGGCTGGTTACGAAAAGGGTCGACGCAAGCTCATTAAGGACAACCACGTCTTCAGCCTCACCAAAGACGACAAGAAGATTGCTGAATCATCTGGCACCCTCGATGGCTCCGAATACTACGTCTCAACCTCCTCCGCCGGTGGCGGACTCCAGATGATGGTCGCCGGCGTCGTCATGGCAATGAGCGCCGAATCCGCCGAGCGTGCTGCGCTCGGTGCTGGTGCGATCCTCATGGACACCCTCGCCGTTGACGATGGTCGAAAGGAATTCCAAAAGGTCGAACGACTGCGCCAACTCCGACCCGACATCATCCTCATGTCCGGTGGAACCGACGGTGGAAACGTCGACCGACTCCTCGAAATGGCAGAAGTCATTCGACGAGCTGACCCTAAGCCTCGCTTTGGTGACATGAAACTCCCAGTCATTTTCGCCGGAAACAACCTTGCCCAAGAAAAGGTTAAGGCTGTTCTTGGCACCACCATCGAAACGAAAATCGTCGACAACCTCCGGCCAACGCTTGACTCAGAAAACCTCGGTCCGGCCCGGGAAGAAATCCACGAGATGTTCCTTGAGCACGTCATGCAGCAGGCACCGGGATATTCTCGGCTCCTCGACTGGGCAAGCTTTGAAGTCATGGCAACGCCAAACGCAGTAGGCAAACTCCTCAAAGAGTACGCCGTCCAAGAAGGCATCAATGTTCTCGGAGTCGATATCGGCGGAGCCACTACCGACGTCTTCTCGGTATTCGAAAGCACCCCCGGTGGCGAGCGAATCTATAACCGAACGGTTTCGGCAAACCTCGGCATGAGCTATTCGATTTGTAATGTTCTCAAAGAAGCGGGAGTTGAGAACATCGCCCGATGGCTGCCATTCGAGATCGATCCTGCCGAAGTTCGTAACCGACTTCGCAACAAGATGATCCGACCAACCACGATTCCTCAAACCTACGAGGATCTGCTGATTGAACACGCCGTCGCCCGTGAAGCCCTCAGGCTCGCATTCTTGCACCACAAGTCCCTCGCTCGAAACCTAATGGGATCGGCTCAGCAACGCGACGTAGGTCAAATCTTTAATCAAGAAGCCAGTGGTCAAAGCCTGGTCAACATGATGAAACTCGACATGATCATCGGTTCGGGCGGAGTTCTCTCCCATGCACCAAATCGTGCTCAAGCCGCCCTCATGATGATGGATGCCTACCAACCAGAAGGCATCACCATGATCACGGTTGACTCCATCTTCATGATGCCGCATCTCGGCGTCCTTTCTGAGCACCTCTACGATGCGGCGAAGGAAGTATTCGAGCGTGACTGTATTGTCAACGTCGGAACCTGTATCGCACCCCTTGGGGTCGGAAAAGACGGAGAGCATTGTGTGCGAGTGACCGGATCCGGAATCGATGAATCGGTCCCATTTGGCGAAATCAAGATTGTCCCGTATACCCTATCAATGGGCGATTCAATCACGGTCGAGCCAGGCCGGAACTTCGATGTTGGCGCCGGAAAAGGTAAGCCAGTCACCGTAACTCGATTCGATCAATCGCGAGGCAACCGAAATCAGACAACCAACCTTATCGAAGGCACCGTTGGACTGATCATCGACGCTCGAGGACGTGGCGGAGCCGAAATGAACTTGAGCACCCCTGGACGAATCCAAAAGCTCCGTTCGTACTTAAGCGCGTTTAACCTGCCATTGCCGAAGTAGCCTTCAAACTTTCTCCCTCGCTGGTCGAGGGAGTCCGTGAACCGGGCCTTAGGGTGAACGGGTGGGAGTGGCAACGGACTTCATCCAACCTATTTTCTCGCTCAGGTTCACCAAATGCCCTCCAGAAGGCGTTACAACATCCCATACCTAGGCAGCAAGACGAAAGCCAATATGGTGGAGAGGAACGACCTGCCCGCCGAAGGACTAGTGCGAAGGCAGGAGTTCCCAAGCTTCCAGCCGTCCCCCCCCTATCTAACCCAAACCGCTAACCCTTCGTAACCAAAATATCCCCGTTCGTATCCCCGCCACCATCGCCGCGAACCTTGGCCCGAATCTCGACCTTCGCGCCTGCCGGAACCCCTGTCAGCGTAACCTTCCACACGTTGTCGACGTTCTCCGCACCGGTCCGACCATAATGCGAGTCCCCACCAACGACAACCCCGTTCGCCAAAATCTCAATCCCTTCAACATCCAACCGAAAGGCACCCGACGTGTACTGAAATTTGATCGTGTACTTTCCGTCGCCGGTAACCGCGGACGAGATGTCCCACTTTCGAACCTTATAGTCATCCGAAACTTGACCAGCTTTCCACTCAGCAGTTGGCAATCCCATATCGGCATCCAACTTCCGATAATTGACATCCAAAAGAGGCAAGTTGACTTTCAGCCTTTCGATAAAATCGCGATAGTTCTTCTTGGACTTCGGTGACCAAAATATCTCGGCGGCTGCCATTCCGCGAGGGAATGCCATGTACTGGGCGTACTCGGGGGTCCGAATGTATTCCGTCCAAATCTGGAACTGACCACCGATGATATGATGTTGCTTGTCCGCCTTGATCGCCGCCGGAACGATGTCAAAGTCGTAGACTCTCCGCAACGGCAAGTTGCCGCCAATTGCGTGAGGTTCCGTCTTCGGGTCACCTTGATAGAAGTCAAAGTACAAAGCACTGGTCGAAGCCATCACAACATCATGCCCCGCGTTTGCCGCTTCAATTCCGTGTGCTTCTCCTCGCCACGCCATTACCGTAGCTCCGGGGGCTAAGCCGCCTTCCAAAATCTCATCCCATCCAATCAGCCGACGCCCCTTTGCCGCCAAATACTGGTCCATCTGCCTAACGAACCAACTTTGCATCTCATGCTCATCCTTCAACCCGCGCTCTTTGATCAAGGCTTGAACGCGAGGACTGGCTTTCCATTCATCCTTCGGGCACTCATCACCACCAATGTGAATGAACTTCGAAGGGAAAATCGCCATGATCTCATCGAGCACATCTTGGAGGAAGCGAATTGTCTTTACTTCTGGATTAAAGACGTGCTTATTGACGCCCCAGTTCACCGCGACGTCAAGTTTCGTTTCCAGATTTCCGAGCTCAGGATAAGCTGCAATCGCTGCCTGAGAGTGACCCGGCATCTCAATTTCCGGCACAACATTCACAAAACGATCGGCCGCGTACTTAACAATCTCTTTCGCGTCTTCTTGAGTATAAAAGCCACCATATGGAGTTTCGTCGTAAGTCGCCGGACTGTACTTCAGCATCGTTTTTGATCGCTTCGAACCGACGGAAGTCAACTTTGGATACTTCTTGATCTCAATTCGCCAACCCTGGTCTTCGGTAAGGTGCCAATGAAAAGAGTTCATCTTATGCAAGGCAAGCGTATCGATAAACTTCTTAATCGACTCCTTCGACATGAAGTTACGCCCAACATCAAGCATCGCTCCTCGCCACGCAAACCGAGGAGTATCTTCGATGATGACCGCCGGAACGTTGAATTTCTTTGCGCCTTTCCAACCTTCGGTTGGCATGAGCTGACGAAGGCTTTGAAGGCCATAAAAGACCCCCGCTGCAGATTTGCCTTGAATCTCAACTGAATCGGCATCAATCATCAACCGATACCCTTCGTTGCCAACTTTTAAGCTCTTGTCAATTGACAAGACGACGACATTCTTCGATGCAGTCCCATCAACCATTGGGAAGTATGACTTCGCCATATCCGCAACATTCTTCAGGCTCTTGTCCGCAACCAAAACGGTGTTCTCGTTAAACGAGAAAGAACCCGCCTGTTGAATCAAAATCGCCGGAGCCGGAATAATCGAATATTGAGCTGCCATCAAAACCACCATCGAACTAACCAATTGGCTTCACCTTTGTCATTGTAAGAAAGTTTAGCTCAGCCACGCTTGCCCACTCGTTGCCTTGCCTCTCCCTAACTGCCCTAAACTCGACAAACCGAGCCTTAACCGGCGCATTAAACATTGCCCGTTGCAGGCTTGCATTGTCCAAAAACGAGCCACTATGCACCAAGGTGAGCTTATCTTGGGTCAAGCCCGCTCGGATTTCATACTTATCGACTCGACCGTTTCCTTGATCTTGTCGACCCAAGTAGTCAAAGCCACTGAGATCAACTTCTTGTGCGAGGTCGATGATCAAATAGTGAGGATGCTTTGGCATGGAAGCCGTGTAAGCCGTGTGCCACATAGTGTCGGGATTGCCGTCAATCGCATGAATTGCATACCCTTCTCCCGGCTCTTCACTGTCAAAGCTAACCAGGCGTAAGTCCGACTGCGGCACCCGAAAAACTGGAACAACCAGTGGATAGGTCTTGGTAACCGTTGGGCTTGGAATCCAATTCGGAATCAACTGCTGAATCGTCAGAGTTCCACCTTTCGCAAAGTCGAACGCCGGTCCAAGTGCTTCCGTCGAAGTTCCCACTTGCTTGACGATCCGCCCTCGTGGGTCAATATCTCCAACATTAATGGCACCTTCTTCATTTCGCGAGATCGTTGGCATTGGTGCAACTGGAATGATTGTCCTCGCTTCCGAAAAATCTCCCTTCCGCACCGGCTTCATCGCCACCCGCCAGGATCGCGCCCCTGGCTTACAAAGGTACTGTTGGAGTGGTCCCGGTCCGCAACTCGCTCCACCAAGCCCCATTTGTTGGGCGTCAAGGCAAACGATCGTCTCATTTCGATCAAAGAACGGAATGTTCTTTCTTGGCTCGCCGTTCTCGTGCCGTGAGTTATCGACATCTCGTGGATCGAAGTGACTTGCCGTCACCGCTAGGTGACCCGAGGCTTGAAAAACCACCCCGTTGCCTTGTTTGTCCGTCAAAGCTGCCCATCGAACGTCTTCCTTGTTCCCGTTCTCTTGTGGACGTACGTACTGTTGATATTGATCAGCAACGGAGCCAGAATATAGACCAACATCCATGGCTTGCTTTCGGTCTGGATAGCTTTCCATTGGTCCCCGCCCGAGCCAAGTCAACGTGTCATATTGGCGTCCTAAACGAATTTCTAGTCCAATCTTTGGCAATTGAGGTAGATCTCCAACCGGCGTGAACTCATTATCAACCGTAACCGACCCATCTCCTAGAACGGTGTAGATCGCCTTATGAAAGAATCCGCGACCCTTGAATCCACGGCAATCCATATTCACCGTAACTCTAGCCGCGCTTCCGCTCAGTTTTTCAACCGTCGCGTCAATTTGGCGGTGAGCCATCGAACCCATTCCTGAATCCCAATACGACTTCTGGAACCAGGTGTCGTTGTCAGTAAACGCCCGGAAGGTGTTCATCCACGGTCCGCGAGCAATGGTCTCTTTTCCGTCAATCTTGTAGCTTGCGAGCAAGCCAGAAGCCTTGTCAAAAGTGAGATCAACGCCCTTGCCTTTAAGCGTAACTCGCTGATCATCATCGCTGATGGTCAAGTTCGGCATGGTATCGAGTCGAACAACATTGGCCATGAGTGGATTGCTAATCGGTAGCTGCTCCCAGGCAACTTCATGACCCGATTTCGCCCAAACGTGATCCTTTTTGGTATGCAAGGCAACCCGGAGGAAGTATTCCCGACCCGGCTTCTTGATGATCATACCAATTGGAATCTCAACATCCTTGGTCTCTCCGCCCGCCACATTTGGAGCCTCAATCGTGCCTCCCAAGATTTGCTTTCCGTCTTCGCTGACTGTCCAAGTCCAGTTGTACTCGTTGAGGTTAGTGAAGGAATACTTGTTCTGAACTCTTAGCTTTCCAGACTCAGAATCAGAAGTCATGGCTACCCGCTGATAGATCTTCTTAACTTCCCAGAGCTTGGGCGTGATTTGCCGATCGGGCAAGACAATCCCGTTGCTACAGAACGGACCATCGTTCGGATAATCGTCCCAGTCTCCACCAAAGGCATAGAACACCTTGCCATCAGGTCCAATATTGTGGATTGATTGGTCAACCCAATCCCAAATGCAACCGCCCATCAGTCGAGGATAAGCGTCGTACTGCTCAACGTACTCTTTGAGATTGCCGATCGCATTTCCCATTGCGTGAGCATATTCGCACACAAAGAACGGCTTTTTGCTCTTTGCTTGTCCTGCGCTCTTGAGGTAATCGACCCCAGGGTACATCACGGAATCTACATCGGTAACTTCGTTGTACCGCTCGTAATGAACAGGGCGAGAGTTATCCATGTTGTGAACTAATTTCGCCGTTGCCTCAAAGTTGACCCCGCCACCGGCTTCGTTACCGAGTGACCACATGATCACGCTCGGATGGTTTTTGTGAGCCGCAACCATTCTTTCGGTTCGGTCTAAATGAGCCTTCTGCCAAATTGGCTGGTTGCCAAGGGTCCGATTCAGATCGTAACCCATTCCGTGGCTCTCGATATTAGCCTCGTCAACCACGTACAGCCCGTATTTATCGCACAGCTCATACCAATAGGGATCGTTCATGTAGTGGCTGCATCGAACCGTATTCAGGTTGAACTGCTTAAACAAAACGATGTCCTGCACCATTCGTTCTCGCGTGATCGCGCATCCTCGGTCTGGGTCTGCTTCGTGTCGATTGGCTCCCAGCAGCTTGACGGCCTTTCCGTTGATCTTGAAGACCCCATCTTGCCACTCAATTTTTCGAACCCCAATTTTGGTTGAAACGGCGTGAACTGTATTGTTGGTGACGTCTTTGCAAGCGAGAACTGCTGTGTAAAGGTAAGGGTGCTCCGCTGACCAAAGCTTCGCCTTATCAAATGCGATCCGAATTTGAGGACTTGAAGTTGTTTCCGCCGAAGCACTACTTCCTTTCGTGCCTACATTGGCTTTCGTAACTTCGGTTCCTGCCGCATCAAAAATCTTGACGCTTAGGTCAAGATCCGAGGACCCAAGCCCAAGCACTTCAGTCTTGACCGACACAATCGCCCCGTTACTGGTAACTCCGTCGGCACTAATGCCCTCTGGTTCGGCCAAGACTTTGAAGTCGCGAATATGGCTTTTCGGTGTGCTCATTAACGCAACATCTCGGAAGATGCCGCTCCAACGCAGCATGTCCTGATCTTCCAAATAGGAGCCATCGGTCCAGCGGTAAACCTCAACTGCAAGTTGGTTCACTCCAGGCTTGGCGAACTTACTGATGTCAAACTCGGCTGGACCTTTGCTGTCTTCGCTATATCCAACTTTTTGCCCATTAACCCATACATAAAAACCGGAATAGACACCATCGAATCGAATGATTGTCCGACGAGATTCCCACTCTTTTGGCATTGAAAATGTCGTTCGGTATGACCCAATCGGATTGTAGTTGTCATCAACATACGGAGGATTAGTGGGGTAGGGGAAACGGACGTTTGTGTAGTGCGCGTTTCCATAGCCATACATCTCCTGAGCAGAAGGCACCGGAATCGTTTTCCACTTTGTATCATCAAAATCGGTTTTGTAGAAGTCTTGCGGACGGTCAGCCGGACGACCACACCACCAAAACTTCCAATCGCCATTGAGCGACTTATAGAACGGTGACTTGTCGCGATCTGCCTCTAATGCTCCAGCGACGTCGGCATAGGGAATTGCCTCTGCTCGGGGAGGCAATTTGTTGACGCCAACAACCTGAGGGTCCTTCCATTCAATCAACCCCTGAGGAAGAACTTGAGTTGGTTGAGCCTTTGCGCCCTGGAATCCAACAAAAAACATCAGCATTAGCGCCGTCATAGGTTCTAATTGACGTTCCAGCCACCCCTTTTGAACCAGGATTATCCATCATTTAGGTTCAAAGTGAGCAGAATTGCAAGGATGTCGGCTCCTCGCTGTTTAGTCTGGGCTTGGTTCCACCGTTCACGCATCGTAACTCGAAAAAAAAGAGGGCAGCATCGAAGTCTTTGGTACGTCAACGAACGTAATCTCTACGCACAAGTGAACGAAGATCGCACATCTTCAGCCCCGAAGGAGAGCCCTTGGAAAAGAGTGCCACAAAGGCTCTGATTTCTGAAGTTCAGATTAGGCTGGCATTCAAGAGGGTGTTGCACGGAAGCTACTGATGCGGAATTGGATGCACCGGGAATACCGATTTTCGTTCCATGTTGCAGGAAAACCGAACAACCCCTAAGGCGAAAATCGTTTCCCGATGCTAAAAAAGTGTGGTCCTATTTCAACCATGCAACACCCTCTGAATCCTTCACTTAGCGTTCGTAGATAAACATTCCATGCTCCGTGATGCACATTGAAACACCAATGCCTAGCGCCAAAGGTGCGTCTCCACACTTAGCCTATGGGCGAGTCCTTAAAAATCCATGCCAATAAGGCATGGATTTTTGAGGCAGCCCTATGTTAGAAGTGCCGAGAGACTTGCGGCCTGAAGGGTCGCGCTAATCCCAAACATACCGCTCGTCAATTTCAATTCCATTCTCTTCCATCAGACGACGATATTCGTCCTTAAATGAAGTCCTGGAATGATGATTACCTTGGTTGGCAATATAAGCAATGGCAAAATCCATTGATGAATAGGCAACGATAAATGCGCCCAAACCGCTGAGGGGCTTTACGGTTTCGATTGGGCGAGTCGAGGGAGTCGAATATTGAGAACCGTAAGTCTAAAGGATTTTGGCTCCAACTGACAACAGGAGCTCCCTCGTCAGATCCAGCGGCAGGCCAACCACATTGTCAAACGGACCATCAAGCGATGCCACCAAAAAGTGCCCCATCCCTTGCGCCCCGTAAGCCCCCGCTTTGTCCATCGGCTCCCCAGTTTTCACGTACTCAGCGATCTCCGCATCCGACACGTCGTTAAACGTCACGTTCGTCACGCAATGCCCTACCGCATAGGAGTCGTCAGACAACACCGCAACTCCGGTAATGACTTGGTGCGTCTTGCCCCGGAGCGCAGTCAAAATCCGCACCGCATCCTCAAAGTCAACCGGCTTTGTAAACTGCACGCCATCCATCGCGACCACAGTGTCGCACCCAATAATCACCGGATTCTGGTAAAGCCCGCGAACCGCCTTTGCCTTCTCCATCGCCAGCAACTCGGCGGTGCCAATAGGGTCAAGCAATGTTAAAGCATCTTCATCGATATTAGTCGCTTCGATCACAAATTCAGGCACAATCTGCCTCAACAATTCGTGCCTTCTCGGCGATGCGCTAGCTAAGACCACTTGCATGAACCTCTATTTTGAATAGAATAAGAACATGACTATCCAAGAAGCGAACGATTTGCTGAAAGAAGTACCCGAATATAGCCATCGAGCCATGTTTGGCGGATACGGTTTGTACTCAAACGGTCGGGTATTTGCCCTCTTTGATGATGGATTTATCTTTCTCAAAGGCGATGCCATCTCAGCTCCCCTTTACGAAGAATCCGGCGGAATCCAATTCTCCTACATGTCCAAAAACGGACCCATGTCCATGAAGTATTGGCGATTCTCCTCTAACCAAACCCTCCTCGACCATGTCCAAGATGCCCTCGATACTGTTGAACGCGCACCGGCACCGAAGCCCAAGAAGCCGAAACGTAATTAGCAAATATTCCGTTCCTAAAGTGGAGATAATGTAAACGTGAACCCAGAATCGGTAGCGATTGGAATTGTCGTATTCTTGGTTGCATTCCTGGTAATTGTCTTCATTGTCGTTATCGCAGTCTCCTTAGAAAACGATAAGAAGCAACGAGTCGCAGAGCTCAGCGCCCTCGCGGACAAACTCAATCTTACATTCCTCGAAGACGGGATTCCTTACGAAGACCCTAACGGATTTTTCTCTCTTTTTGGTTCATCCGAACCTAACCAAAGCTCTATTTACTCAGGCGATTTCGTTTCCGCTTTCCCATTGTTCAATGAGGGAACTGCACGCACCATTTCTCCGGCTCTAGTTGGACTAGATCAGCTCGGCAACAATTGGTACATCTTCGAATATTGCTATACCGTTAGATCCGGAAAAAGCACCATAACCCATCAATTCACAGTTGCCATTGTACAATCACAAATTGAGTTTCCAGAAATGGCACTGCAGCCCGAACATGTTGGGCATTCAATTGGAAAATTCTTAGGAATGCAAGAGCTACAAGTAGAATCAGAAGAGTTCAATAAGAGGTACTACATAAAGACGTCCGATGAAAGGCGATCGCTCGATCTTCTGCATCCCGTCGCTATCGAGGTTCTTTTACGCCAGCCCGATTATGAGTGGCATATGAACGGCCAATTTGCCATGATCCATGTGACTGGACCTGCAGGTGCAGATCAAATCGAACAAATGAAGAATTGTATCGACGAATTTCTATCTCAGATACCGACCTACTACCGTCAAGACTATTCACAAGCCCATGAATGAAACTGTCATTTTTTTCGTCACTATTCTCATCGTCGTTCTCATTCTCGGCGTGGGAATACCGATCTCTATTTCGAACAACATCATTCGTCTCAGTCGTCTGTGCGATGAGTCATGGTCAGGCATTGATGTCGTGCTCAAACGCCGGCATGACCTCATCCCCAACCTCATCGAATGTGTAAAGGGGTACATGGCCCACGAACAAGATGTCCTCACAAAAGTCATCGCTCTTCGCGATGAAGCGGTCCAAGCTCACGGCTCCGCCGGTGTCGTTGCCGCCGAACGAGCACTGGTTCCCGCCCTCTCCGGGCTCTTCGTCCGCGCTGAAGCCTATCCCGACCTCAAGAGTTCCGCAAACTTCCTCCAGCTTCAAGAAGAACTCGTAAATACCGAAGACCGCATCGCCGCCGCCCGGCGGTTCTACAACAACAACGTCCGCAGCTTTAACGTCGCCATCGAATCCTTCCCCGGATCAATGCTTCGCGGAAATCGCATGCCCAAAGAGTTCTTCGAAGTCGAAGAATCGGGCATCAGAGCCCCGGTCAATGTCACCTTCGCAAACTAAGAAGCCCGGCTCATGACTGACCGGGCTTGCGCATTTACAGGAGGGGTTTGATTAGTTTTCCGTCGAAATCGGAATCCTAAGGGACTTCGGCTTTTCTTCCTCCACCTTCGGAATCGTGATCGTCACAAATCCGTTCTTAAACGTCGCGCTGATCGCTTCCTGGTTCAACTGAGGCGAGAGTCGAATCGACCGGCTGAAGCTTCCATAAGTGTTCTCTCGTCGGAAGACTTTCGCATTCTCGCTCACTTCCTCGGTCTTATGTTCGCCCTTTATCGTCAAAACGTTGTTCTCAATGCTGACTTCCAATTCGTCCGGATTGATGCCCGGTACCAACGCCTTGATCGTGACCTGACCGCCGTCCTCAATGACATCCAAAGGAATGCTCATCAAGCTACTGCTGCTTGGCTGGCACTGGTTTCCACCCATCAGCTGAGCGAAAAAGTCTTCAAAGTGTCGAGTGTTGTCGAGTGATCGAAATGTGTTCATTTGTTTCCCTTGTTGGTTACATTTGATACTTACGCCAGAATATATCTTTAGCGTTGCACTGTCAAGTAAAAATTTTCACAAAAATGTGGGACTGCGAAAACCTGTTTTCGCTTTAGGCTACGGAGCCTGCTCCGCTGAACAAATAAGTGAGTAGCTCCCGAGAATGATCCGAAAATGGACGCTAACTCTTCTTCTGCTTCGTCGGAATCCGGACCAAATAGATCGTCAATCCCACAATCGTTCCGACCAACAGCGCAACCGGAATCCACTTCGGTAAGTGAAAGTTCCACGCCTCAACCACTATCGGCGGAGTCGTGAGAATCCGGTAGATCGTTACGCTGATCGCTACCCAGATCATCGAGATCGCCAAAACCTTGGTGGAGAACTTCATCGAATGATCTTCCTCCCAATCTTTCAGCGTTGGACCAATAAACCGATTAGCAAGGATCCACTCCTCCAAACGCGGGCTCGAATTTCGAAACGCCCACAGCGCAATCACAAAGAAGACAAACCCCGGTAAACCCGGAGTGATGAGGCCAATAAATCCGATTCCCACGCAACCTAACCCAAATCCTGCAAAAAGGACTCTGACGGGTAGCGGACGGATCTTTGGTTTCATTTCGGGCTAATAGCAACTAGCCACTAGAACCCTAATTATGGTGCCTATTGGGTGTCGCGATCCAAGGTTTGGCAGACCATCTTCGAAGAGTTCATCACAAAAATTACCAGCTTCGAGTGTTTGGTACTACGCACCGTCAGGAACGGTCGTCTCTTTGCCCTCAGCCCTTCTTAGTCACCGGCACAAAGCTGGCTATATCTCGAGAAAATTCGCTTAATATAGTTCTGCGTCTCTCGGTAAGGCGGAACCCCGCCGTACTTGCGAACCGCCCCAGGACCAGCGTTATACGCCGCCAAGGCCAGCGCTAACTTTGTCTTGTCGTGATCCGCACCCGGATAACGATTCAAATGCTCGCGTAGCTGCCGAACCGTGCCATAAAGGTTTTGGTTAGTGTCGTACGGGTTATTGATGCCGTACTCCTTACAGTTCTCGGTCATCAGCTGACCAAGCCCCATCGCTCCCGCATGCGAAAGGCAAGCCGGATTAAAATCGCTTTCCGTAATCAGAACCGCCACCACCAGACGAGCGTCAATTTCGTAGGTAAGGCTCCATCGAATAACCGCCTCGGCAATCTCGTAGGCTCGATCATTCGACAATTTCTTGTTGTGGTTCTTGATAAATGAAGCGTAAATCGAAACAATTCGAGGATCACCCACTACTCGACCTTTATTCGCACTTCGCGAAGTCGTCGTTCCTCGTTTGGGCGTTGGTTTGACCGGAGTTGTAACGTTCGGAGCATTAGCCGCTTCAAATCGGGCAATATCGGCGTTTGATGCGGCGGCAATCAGTTCAACTTGAACCGCAGCCAGGGCTTCGGCGCGAGTCGCCTTGACCAAAAGTCTTACGTCCGCACTTCCGCCTTGCATCCAACTGGGAACCGTTTTGGCGTCAATGACCTGCTCGCCACGGTTGTCGGGATACTCAACGTAGATGCTCGACCGGTCGTCAAATTGCATGACGCCCTTAATCGTGCACCTTAGCTCAATGACTTTCGAGCCGACAAAATTATCGAGCGCAGCGATGGTCGATGCTTTCGTAATCTTGTTCGTTTTGCGTAACGCAACGTACTCGTCCAGCGTTTGCGCTGAAGCCATTCCAGCGATGCTGCTCAGCATCGCTCCTATTATTAACCACTTTTTAATCACAATCAAAAATTTCTGGCGGACAGATCGGGATTCGAACCCGAGAAGAGATCTCTCCCTTACCCACTTAGCAGGCGGGCGCTTTCGTCCACTCAGCCATCTGTCCACTTTGCGACTCTCCCAGTATATCTTATCGGCAAAACGTCGCGCTTGCGCGAGTGTTCGGTGAGTTAAATATGAGTTGATTGTTAATTTGAAGAATCGGAGTCTGCTTGGCTTGGGGTAAATGTGCTCACGGGAGTGGATTTTCGAGAGGATTCGGGCCGGCGGTTCTTGTTTCGAATGACCGCCATCATCAGTTTTTCCTTTCGGAGCCGGGTGAGCATAGCCATGGATTTGAGGAGTCGGGAGTGGGCGAGATTGTATCGCTGCTCCCAGTACTTTCCTTCATCGCTTTTACCTTTGGATAGGTCGGTGAGCACAAGTTTATAACCGGCGTTTCCAACTTGAATATAGTGGGTGAGAATTTGATCGATGGTAATGATTTCAAGATCGGTGGAACCATCGGCGAGCAAGCCTGCTCGCATGCGATCGAGTCCGAATTTGACGCAGTCGTCTTCTACAGTTTCAGACTCGATATCAGTCAGCGCGCTGTCGCGAATCCATATTGCGGGATCGCCAAGGGTGCGCCACAATTCGGGATCAGCGAGGAGAAGTTCTTGGACTTCTTGCTTAATTTGCTTGTTATACGTTTTTGAGTTCAGTTCTTCGAGTCTAAGTTGGTTTGTCATTTATAGAATGTTTGAGGTCTGGGGATTTGAGATCCGGTTTACATTTTTTTTAGTTTGTAGCTCAGCACTTTAGTACTGACTTTTTTGGGTGGAACACGCTGAAAGGGTGCATGGAGAAGAGATTGATTTTATGTGATCAATTTCGGATTGTTCTTCGGCCGTGAGTGGCTTTGTGACATTTGGAATAAAGTGCCATCGATAATTTCGGCGCACAAAGCCTTGGTTGACGTGCGATTGATTGATGACCTGCTGGAGGGCGCTGATTCGTTGATCTGCAAGTTGGTCCTCGCCTCGACCCGTGGCGCGAAGACTCTTTATTTTCTCGCGGCGGGCGAAATCTAAATTTGCAGCGATGTGGGCCGCTTCACCGGTGAAGTATCGGGAGACGACTTTGCCGTCGACTCGTTTCTTTTGGACATAGCGGGCGTTGCCGCGGTTATCTGATTCCCATCCCATTTTTGTGTTCTAATTATATAGACGTACGTCTACTATAAGTTGTTTCATTATTTTTGGAAAAATGGGCTTCCAGCCCTCCAAAATAGAGAGCTGGACATCTGTCTTCGATTCGGGGAATGCCTAAAGCTGATCCAACTGGGGACTGACTTTGCTCCAGTCATGCATGAATATTTTGCGCTGGGCTCTGGCGAGGCCCTCAGCAGTGTCGATTGCGATGGAGTGAAAACCACCGCCAGGAAGGCCAGTATCAACGCTCACGACGAGCAGGGTCAATGGTGGCAGCTTGTGCTGTTCACAATACAGGTGAATCCGCTCAAGACAACCACCGAGACCACTAAACGCCATGCCCGTACAATCGCCAACTTCCTTGTAGGTCAAAATCCGTCGATTCGCGGCCGCAAAGACAAGAAGCGGCCAAATCTGAAAAGCACGTTCGCCAAGAGTTGCCATGGGTTAAAGTTAGCTCATGTTCGAAGAAATTGCTCTTGAAATCAAGAATGCGGCGGCAAATAAAGACAAGACCGCAATGATTCATTTCCAAATCCTCATCAACGCCGATCGCCTTGTCGGCGTGAACGCAGCAACGTTCTGTGAACGAGTCGGGCTCGCAAAGTCATGGGAAATTGAATATCCAAAGATGATCAAGCTGGCCCAAACCCTAAAAGATCATGGTCTTTGCATTGCGAAATGCTGGGCCCTGCCCAATGCTATACGGATTTTCTCGACCGCCAACTCCAACCCGCTCTTTCTTTCCACGCTGGCGGTTGAAGTCTGATTGCTGGCCGCTGGTTTTGCGCCCAACTCACACTCCCAAAACACCAAGACCTCGTAACCCATCTCGACTAACAAAACCCGATTCCGCTCATCTCGTTGCTGGTTCCCTTGAATCTTAGCTGTCCAATAAAGTGGATTGGTCTTTGGAGTTCGGTATTTCTGCTTGCACTTCTTGCATCCATGCCAGAAGCAGCCGTGAACACAGATGGCCAGCTTCGCCTTGCCAAACACGATGTCGGGTTTGCCGGGAAGCTTTTTGACATTCTTGCGGTACCCCCGCAAACCAGCTTTCCAAAGGGCTGTACGTAGCACAACTTCAGGTTTCGAATCTACCGAGCGATTGGATTGCATCGAGCGCCTGGTCGATTCTGCGACAATGAGTGTCTCCCTCAAGGTCTTTATTTCCTGACCATCATCGCGCGCCATTCAAATAAGAGAACACGCATGTACCTTCAAAACTGCCTTTACAGGAACAGCAGGAGATAAAGTTTGGCTAAGAATTGCAAAGCTCAACCCGGAATATCGGCATCATTTGTATGGCCAATCGAGTAGTATTTATTGAAATACATTGACCGAAGCAAGGTATTGTGAGTTCTAGGAAATAGGTAGACAAAATATGAGTACTAGAGTAGATCCTAGCCAAATGAAAATGAACTTCGCACCCCTCGCACCACCATATAAGAGTGATTCTGCGAGCCAGAAAATTAGTGTCCCAGAAATTTTCAGAGCATCATCCGAAAAACCCATCGCGAAAATTCTAAAGCCTACGGTCGCATCCCTCTTTGCAGGCTGCGGGGGACTAGACCTCGGCTTCCAATTGGCGGGATTTGAACTCAAGTGGGCAAATGATTTCAATCACTGGGCTTGCGAGACCTACAAACGAAATTTTGGTGACCATGTTACAGAAGGAGACGTGGCCGATATTGATCCGGAACAAATTCCAAATGTGGATGTGATTTTGGGTGGATTTCCATGTCAAGATTTCTCGGTACTTTGGAAGCGAGGTGGACTGAATACTGAGCGTGGAAATTTATATCGGCATTTTGTACGAATAGTTGAGGCAAAGAATCCTAAGATATTCGTCGCGGAAAATGTGAAAGGGCTCCTGACCGCCAACAAGGGCGAGGCAGTAAAGCAAATTGTCAGGGACTTTGCCGCTTTGGGTTACCGCGTAACAATCAACAAGGTTAATTTCTCGGAATATGGGGCGCCACAGCACCGTCAGCGAGTCCTAATTATTGGTGTTCGATCGGATATCGATGAAGAATTCAAATTTCCAGCTCCAACTCATGATAAGTCTAACTATGAGACCGCCAGTAAGGCGCTTTCGGGATCGGAGTTGGTGCCTGATAATAACGAACACCAGAAAATTGCAAAGAAGACCCGCGAAATGCTCGAACTGATTCCGCCAGGTGGGAACTTTACAAGTATTCCTAAGGACTCTCAGTACTATGTAAAAGGAATGATAAGCCACGTTTATCGGAGGCTTCACCCGGATCAGCCGTCGACGACAATTATCGCAGGTGGTGGTGGCGGTACTTGGGGCTATCATTTTGCTGAGCCTAGACCGTTGACTAATCGGGAGAGGGCTCGATTATTTGGATATCCGGACAATTTTGTTTTTGAAGGTTCAATTGCGGAAGTTCGCAGACAGATTGGAAATTCGGTTCCTCCAGTCGGAGTCAAGCCCATTGCGGAAGCGATAAAGAAATTTCTGAATTCCTGTGTTTAGTGGCAACGTAGTAGATCACGGTGGCATGTTTGGGGACATCTTCTCAAATAAATTGGCCAAGGCAACTGGCGTCTCGGTGGCCACGGGCTACATTGGCAAAGAAACCTATGGTGAGTATCGAAACAGGATTGTCGAAATAGCGGCGGAAGGCGGGCCAGCCAGGATACTGGTTGGAATGGCTTTCTACCAGGGCCTTTCAGCTAGCAGCCATGCAGGTTTACTTGAAATGAATGCTGTTCTCCGAGAAATTGATGGGACCAACGGAATTTTCGTGACTTACGCCCAACCATACCACGGGAAGATATATATCTTACATTGCGAGGATGGGATGTCAAGAGCGTTTGTTGGCTCGTCAAATTTCTCAAAAAGCGGTTTGAGCGGAAACTTGGAAGCCATGCTTGAGGCCACGGATGAAGAGGCGAAAGCGAGAATACTTTCCTATTCAGATTTTCTTTTTTCGCCAGCTATTTCCTCGAATCTAGAACTCGTTTCCCTCCCTATCTTAGGATCTCAGAGCTATAAACGTTCGATTGATCCGTTGGGACTAGCTAGCCTTCAAAGGGTTGCGCCCCCCAAGCCAACAACGATGGCCTTCGAAGTGAACCTGAAAGAATTGGTTAAGCATACAAGATCAAATTTGAATGTTTATTTTGGCAAAGGACGATTGAATCGAATCTCGGGAGTTGTGACTCCAAGAAAGTGGTTCGAGGTTGAAATTATCGTTCGGAGCGTACTTTCAAGTTCTCCGGGATTTCCGAGGGGTCCATTTATTGCCATTACCGACGATGGATACAGAATGCCGATGGTGACGAATGGTGATTACTTCAAGAATCTGAGATCACATGGCAATTTGTCCCTATTGGGGGAATGGATCAAGGGGAAGCTTCAAAGAAGCGGGGCCCTCGTCCCCCTGACACTCATAAGTGAAGAAACTCTTGATCTCTATGGCAACGACACGATAAGGTTCTTTCGAACCAATGGGCCGGAATACCTAATGGCATTTTAGTTACTCGAAAATAACTCGGCCGTCCGCCTCGAACCTCGTTATCCCAACAAAAAAACACCGACCCACGGTCCCACTCGCCATGGCGTGGAGAGAGCTGGTGCCGGCTTTCAGAGTTAACCCTTCGGCCCTGCAATAATAAAGGTGCCTCTTAAGTCCGGGCAATACTATGCCACCACCTCCTCTAGATGCTTCGCATCTCTCAACGAGGAGGACATAGTCGGCGAAAAAAACGCCCCAAGCCGAAGCTTGAGGCGTTGATAGTTTGTTTGTAAGGAATCCTTACTTAGTGAGGTTACCGATTGCAGCTACGAGGGAATTTTGTCCCTTTTCGTCTGAACCGAGATCAACGAACTTGTCAACTACTTGCCAGTTCTTGTAAACAAAAACGGTGTT
>JAYVHY010000214.1:0-3939 GCA_043770615.1 Armatimonadota bacterium
GCTTTGAAGACGTTATCCGGCTTTGTTCCCGCTACACCGTTGCCCGAATCATGGAGCGAGACGATTTTACGAAGCGTTTCACTAATCACGAGCCAATTGCAATGCACGAGATTCTGTACCCTTTGTGTCAGGGCATGGACTCGGTTGAGATCAAGAGTGACATCGAGATTGGTGGGAACGATCAGAAGTTCAATAACTTGGTTGGGCGCACTCTCATGGAGCAATATGGATTGGAGCCGCAAGCGGTTGTCCTATGTCCTTTGCTCGTCGGAACCGATGGCAAAGAGAAAATGTCGCAGTCTCTGGGTAATTACATCTCCATTACCGACGATCCGAACACGATGTTTGGTAAGACCATGTCGATCCCCGACGAAACGATTGCCAACTGGTTCGAGCTATGTACTGACGTGCCAATGCCCGAAGTAGCTGAGATGATGTCGGAAGGGAAGAACCCACGAGATGCGAAAATGCGCCTTGGTAGGGAAATCGTTGCCTTGTACCACTCCGAAGCCGAGGCAGACGCCGCAGTTCAGTTCTTTATCGATACATTTAGTCAGCGCAAAGTTGTTACCGAAGCGGATGACGCCGCTATTCCTGAGAGCGTGGTCTTTGATGGCTTGGTTTCGATTCCTAGCCTGGTTGTTGCCCTTGGTCTGGCGGCATCCAATGGAAAGGTTAAGGACCTTATCAGTGCTGGAGCAATCGCTTTGGATGGTGAGAAGGTAACCAGCCTTTCGATTCCTCACGCAGAGCTTGTAGGGAAGATTTTGAAAGTCGGAAAGCACCAATTCAGAAAGCTGGTCTAATCATCAAACAATCCCGCGGCAAACTCGTCGGGTTTAAAATCGATCAAGTCGGTGACTTTCTCGCCAGTGCCAATAAATTTGATTGGTACTTTGAGGCGGTCATAGACTCCGATCAGCGCTCCACCACGCGCAGTGCCGTCAATCTTCGTGAGAATGAGTCCGGTCACACCGGCAGACTTCGTAAACTCTTCGGCTTGTCGAATCGCGTTCTGGCCAGTATTAGCATCAATTACTAAGAGAACTTCATCCGGGTCACGTCCAAGGGCTTTGTTCGTAACTTTGCGGACCTTCTCAAGCTCGAGCATGAGGTTGGCTTTCGAATGTTGACGTCCGGCCGTGTCGCACAAGACGAACTGGATTCCCCGTGCCTTAGCCGCAGTAATCGCGTCAAACAAGACGGTAGCTGAATCCGCGCCAGGTTGTGACTTGACGATGTCAGTGCCAATTCGTTTCGCCCATGTATCAAGTTGTTCGATAGCCGCGGCACGAAAGGTGTCACCTGCGGCTAGGAGAACGCTGACTTTAAACTTGTTAACGAGAAGGTGACCAAGTTTGGCGATGGAAGTTGTCTTTCCGACTCCGTTAACGCCAACGAACATATAAACGGTCGGCCCCTCTTCGGCAACGGCAAGGCCTACGGGTTCTAAAGATCGAAAGCGGTCGCCAATTGCCTTTTGTAACCTGGCGCGCATTCCAATTGCGTCTGTGATCTTTTCCTCTCTAACGGCTTTGCGAAGTTCTTCTAAAATTTCGTGGGCAACCTGGATATTGGTGTCTGCCTGAAGGAGGGCTTCTTCGAGTTCTTCATAAAACTCTTCGTCAATGACACCCCGACCCATCATTCGGTCGACGCGCTCCATCAGTTTGCGAAACATATTTATCTAGGGTACCTAGGCGGGGAGATGTGGCAACACTTGATCACACCACGTTCGCCAAGTTTCACTTTGTTCAATCTTACTGACCAGGCTCGGCGGGTGGTTAGGAACCCGAAAAAGTGTGTGCTTCTGCAGCCGCATGACCTCTCGACTCGACAAATTTGAACGTCGGCTTTGCAGGGCTTGCCAAATCTCAAACCATAGCAAGACGCTCCAGATATTTTGGCTGACAAACATCTTCGCCACTTGTCGCTTTAGCTTGGCTTCTTCGGTTGCTAATTGGATTTCAGATTGCCCAGTTGGGTCCGAAAAGGAATTGATCTTTTGTAGCTTCGTCGCGTACGAATGATAGAAGGGAATTTCAAGCACGTCCCCATCGAAAACAGTGTTAACAAGCACATTTGTTGTATCGTGGTCTGGGTGCCCTTGCTCAAAAGCTCCACAGGCAATAACATCTGGTCGGGCGCGATTAATCATGTCACGGAACGCGGGAAGCAGTTCCTTAAACTCTGCACCAACCTTTCCATCGCTGGCGCCGTGAAAAAATAAGTTGTCTTGGGGAACGCCAAGGAACTCTGCAACTTTTCGACTTTCTGCTTCGCGGACAGGGTTCGAATGAGTCCAAGAAATATAGACTTCGTTCCCATGTTCGGTCAATCGTCGAATCCATGCGCAGATTGAGATCTCATCGTCGGGATGGGTCATGCAAAAGAGCCATCGGCGTATGCTTAGATCGAAGTGGCTCATTCTTGATTCATTCGGTCAATGATTCGTGTTGAGGATCGTCCATCCAATAGGGGCAAAATGACAACCTTCCCACCGTAGGCATGAACTATTTTTGATTCAGGGAGCGACTCAACCGTGTAGTCGCCACCCTTGACGTGAATGTCAGGCTCAATCTCGGAAATCGTTCGTTCAGGTGTATCTTCTCCGAATGAAACTACACAGTCCACACATCGAAGTGCAGCTATCACCGCCATTCTGTCGCCAAGATTGTTTATCGGTCTGGCAGGTCCCTTTAGTCGAGAAACACTTTCGTCAGTATTGAGAGCTACTATTAAGAAATCACCCAAATTTCTAGCTTTCGATAGGTATTCGACATGACCCGCATGAAGGATATCGAACACACCGTTCGTGAAAACAATTGTCTTATTGGTTCGCAATGCTAATAGTTCTTCGATGGTCAAGTGATAGCCTCCCAGCAAGTCTTATACACGTCGGCTGGCAAAATGTCATGAAGTCCCACTTCCGAATAGTGGCATCGGTGGATTTGACCGTATGGACATGACCTTGCCGGCTTGGTGATTGAGTATAGTCCAATGGCGGGAACCCCTAAGGCGGCAGCAATATGTGTACTCCCTGTATCACCACCGACATGGGCGTTGCTAAGCGAAACTAATGCGACTAGTTCACGAACTGACGTCTTGCCAAGCAAATTAGAAATTGGTGTTAGACCGGCATTAATGACTTGGGTTGCTGCTTCGATGTCTCCAGGCGCCTTGCCACCGATCAGTATGCTTTGAATTCCCTTTGCAGCAAGCATTTCGGCAAGCACGGCAAAGTGTTCGGGGTTCCATCGCTTCGAGGCCCAGCCTGCCCCAGCATTCATCACGACAAAAGGACCAGCTACCCCAATTGACAGAAGCAGGGCTTTGACGGTTTCACGATCGGCGTCATGCGGAACCAAACCAAATTCTGCCGTCTCTGTTTCGGCTCCTGCGGCCCGGGCAACATCAAGGTATTGATCAACCACATGAAGACTAGAAGGATCAGGTAGCACCGGGGTGGAAAAGAAGGGTGCAATTTCGCGTTGCCAATGGTAGCCCAGTTTTACGTTTGCCTTGGCGCGGCCAACAATAAGTGCACTTTTTGATAGCCCTTGCATGTCCAGGGCAATATCAAATGGTGAGTCAAATCGAGGCAAGGAAGCCAATGAAAAACTCGGCTTGCAAGTCAAAACCGTATCGACCGCCGAACAACATTGGACGATGCCGGCAAATCGAGGGTCAACTGCCCACGTAATCATGCTTTCAGGGAATTGCCTTTTAAGGGCCGTTGCAACTGGCAACGTGCAAACGCAATCACCAAGAGCCGAGAGTCGCGAAATGAGAATTTTCATCCTACTCCCCTTATCGTCGCTTCCACAATTTCCGATGCCGAAACTGCCGCTGGTTTACCGCCATGGTTGAGAATGGTCACACTTTCGGTAAATGGTCGAAATCGATCAAGCGGCATATTTCCCCAAATTGTAACCAATG
>JAYVHY010000215.1:0-21462 GCA_043770615.1 Armatimonadota bacterium
TTTGTTTGCCGGAATTTCAATCGTTTGTCGCCCTTCTCGTCGGTCAAGGGTTCCCAGGAACTTGCCATCGACAAACACAGTCGCAAAGTCATGAAGGTCCTGAACATTGAGCCGTCCGGAGTGATGCCCGACTAGCTTGGTTCGATAGAGAACCAGCCCTTGGTTCTGGTCAATGGCTTCAAATGTTAACGGATTCGCTACCAGTTTTGGGGCTGGCAGCTGCTCCCAGATACTGGTCCACATATCCATCTTGATCTTGTCAATCGCGATAGTAGCAATTGGTTCTGGCACCGGTGGCAAGCTAGTCCCCAGGCTTTTTGCCATATAGTCTCGTATGGCGTTGTACTTTGGCGTGGCGTTGCCTTGCTCTCCAATCGGCGCGTCGTAGTCGTAACTCGTGATGTCGGGCTCGTAGCCCTTCCCGCCGCTATTGGCTCCGGCGGTAAACCCAAAGTTCGTTCCTCCGTGGATCACATAAAAGTTGAACGACTTCTTATTTTTCATGAGGAAGTCCAACTCACCGACAACATTCTGAGTTGAGTTTGTCGCCCATTTTTCGCCCCAGTGAGTCAACCATCCCGGATATGTTTCGCCACTCATGATCGGCACACCTGGGTTCATTTTTCGGGCGATTTCCCAGTCGGCTTCGCTTGATCCGGAATCCAGGCCGACCGCACATCCCGGATACGAACCGGCTTCCAACATGTACGACGTTGGTCCGTCGGAGGTGTAGAACGGTCCGTCGATGCCAAGAGAAATCCACGTGTCGTGAAGCCACTTCATGTACTTGCGGTCGTTACTATAGCTCCCGTATTCATTCTCAAGTTGAACGAGAAGAACTGGTCCTCCGTTCTTCACCATAGTTGGCTTAACCACTTTTGAGAGCACTTTAAAATAGGTTCCGACGGCTCTGACATAAGCCGGGTCCATTGACCGAATCTTGATGTCGGGCTTTTTCAGCAAATACGGCGGAATTCCACCCAAATCCCACTCTCCACAGCAATAGGGACCGGGACGAAGGATGACCCACATGCCCTCTTCTTGGCAAGTTCGAATGAACTTGGCAAGGTCCAGATTTCCAGTCTTGAAGTCGTATCTGCCCGGGGTTTGTTCATGGGCATTCCAAAACACGTAAAGCGCTACGGTGTTAAGACCAAGAGCCTTCGTCATCTGGATTCGGTGCCGCCAGTATTCGGCGGGAATCCGCTCAGGGTGCATCTCACCACTTCGGACTTGGAACGGCTTTCCGTCGAGCAGAAAGTCATTGGTACCGAGGGCAAAAGTGTGCCCCGTTTGCCTCGCCCACCCAAGGGTCGCTAGAGACACAAGACCGCACAAAACAAGGAATCGCCGTAGCATCGATCAAGGTTACCGTCTAAGGTTGGAATCATGAGGAATTAGGGTTCCCATTGTTCATTCCAAAGTGCTAACCTTGGAGTCATATGCACATGATTTGGCTTGCTTGTTTCGGAGTGTTTGGTTCGTTGATCAATTCCCAAACCGACGCCAATCTAAGCGGTACGAAAAACATGAGGGAAAAGGACTTTAACCCGGCTACAACTATTTGGTTTTCGACACCCGCGACTAAGTGGGACGAAGCTCTTCCGGTTGGAAATGGTCGCCTTGGCGCAATGGTGTTTGGCACGGTCAACGAAGAGAGAATCCAACTGAACGAAAATACAAACTGGTCAGGTGGTCCGTATTCAACCGTCGTCAAGGGAGGTTACAAGGTCCTGCCCGAGATTCAAAAACTGGTTTTCAGCGAAAAGTATCTCGAAGCCCATAATCTCTTTGGTCGAAACCTCATGGGCTATCCGGTCGAGCAGCAGAAGTACCAAAGCCTAGCCAACCTTCACCTCTTTCATTCTCATTCAGGTAAAGCAACCGATTATCAGCGAGCGTTGGATCTCGAAACCGGAATCACAAGCGTGAGTTACGCAGTCGACGACATAAAGTACGTTCGAGAAGTCTTCTCATCGGCTCCTGACCAAGCGATTGTTATTCGTCTAACTGCAAGTCAGCCCGGGGCATTGAATTTTAAGGCTAACCTTCGTGGCGTCCGAAACCAGACCCATTCGAACTACGCAACTGACTATTTTCGGATGGATCCGGTTGGGTCTGACGGGTTGGCAGTTATGGGCAAGTCGGCAGACTATATGGGAGTCGCCGGAAAGCTCCGATACGAAGGTCGAGTTAAGGCGTTTGCTGACGGAGGATCGGTCCGGACGAACGGGGTTGATCTCATCGTCAAAGACGCCGATTCGGTCACCTTAGTGTTTGTTGCGGCAACAAACTTTGTGAACTACAAGGATGTCAGCGGGGATCAGCACAAGAGGGTCGAGAACACCTTAAACGCGCTCAATGGAAAGTCTTACTCCAAGCTCAAGGATGCTTCGGTGGCTGACTATCAACGCCTCTTCGATCGAGCAACGCTGAAACTTCCGAGCACCGACAACTCTTACTTAGCCACCAACCTACGGAAAGAGAAAATCCAGACTGAATCCGACCCAAGCCTTGCCGCCCTTGTTTACAACTTCGGTCGCTACATCCTCATCTCTTCCTCCCGTCCTGGCTCCCAGCCCGCGAACTTGCAAGGAATATGGAACGACGACATGAACCCGTCGTGGGACTCAAAGTACACAACCAACATCAACACCGAGATGAACTATTGGCCCGCAGATTCAGCGAACCTCGGTGAACTAACCGAGCCGCTGTTCAAGATGATCAAGGAGCTCACTGACCAGGGCAGTCAGGTCGCAAAAGAAAACTATGGGGCTCGCGGCTGGGTATTCCACCAAAACACAGACCTGTGGCGAGTCGCAGCCCCGATGGACGGACCAAGCTGGGGCACGTTCACAGTGGGAGGAGCATGGCTAACTACCCATCTTTGGGAGCATTATGAGTACACGAAGGACAAGAAGTTCTTGGCGGCCAATCTCCCGGTGATCGAGGGTTCGGTTCAATTCTTCCTCGATTTCCTCGTTAAGCATCCCAATGGAAAGTGGTTGGTCACGAACCCCTCAACTTCACCCGAAAACTTCCCAGATGGTGGTGGCAACAAGCCTTACTTTGACGAAGTTACCGGGAGCATGATTCCGGGGACGACGATCTGCGCTGGGTCATCGATCGACATGCAAATTCTCCACGATCTGTTCGGCTACTACCTAAAGGGAGCGGAAGATCTTGGCTATCAGTCACCATTGCTTGCTAAGGTCAAGGAAGCCAGGGCCAAGCTTGTTCCCCCTCAAATCGGCTCGGACGGATCGCTTCAGGAATGGGCTGATGATTGGAAGTCGCTTGAAAAGAATCATCGTCACTTCTCTCATCTCTACGGTTTGTATCCTGGGCGAGTGCTTTGGGATAAGCGAACTCCTGCCCTCATATCAGCCTATAAGAAGGTGCTCGACGAACGAGGAGACGGCGGCATGGGCTTTTCAATGGCCTGGAAGATGGCCCTATGGGCAAGGTTAGGCGACGGCAATCGCGCTTACAAGATTTTTAAACAATACTTGCAAGATCAAAACTGCTCCCAATTGTTCGCCAAATGTGGCAAAGCGATGCAGGTCGATGGCACCCTGGGTGCCACCGCCGCGATCACCGAAATGCTGATGCAATCCCACGATAGTCACATCAAACTGCTTCCCGCCTTGCCAACCAACTGGAAGGATGGAGCGTTCAACGGAGTCTGCGCCCGCGGAGGGTTTGAACTCGATTTTTCATGGAAGGACAGCAAGGTCTCCAAAGTGACTGTTCATTCAAAAGCCGGAGAAACATGCTCGATTCAATTAGGGAGTCCGGTCAAAATTTCTTGCGAAGGTAAGGAGATCAACCCGATTGGAGTCGCGAACGGTGTCATCAAATTCCCAACGACAAAAGGAAAAACTTATGACCTTCAACCAATCTAAACCGTTTCTTCTCGCTGCACTATTTCTCTTAACCGTCATTTCACCCGCCATGCCAAACAAGCAATCTACACCCACGGAACTTACGCTCGAGAATATTTACTCGAAGTCAGCCTTTGGGCAAAAGGGATTTGGTCCGGTTCGATGGATGAAAGACAATTCTGGCTACTCCACGCTCGAAGGAACGAAGAAGTCCGGAGGTAAAGAGATCGTTCGATACGACGCCGCAACTGGTGCGAGGGCTGTCTTGGTTACGGCAAAGCAGTTGACTCCCGCCAAAGCTTCCGAACCACTTGGGATTGATGACTACGAGTGGTCAGCCGACAACACCAAGATGCTCATCTTCACCAATTCGAAGAAGGTGTGGAGATACAACACTCGGGGTGACTATTGGGTTCTGAATCTCAAGTCTGGCGAGCTAAAACAGCTCGGGAAATCGCTCGAAACCAGTTCGCTCATGTTTGCCAAGTTCTCGCCGGACGGAACACGGGTCGGCTACGTTAGCAACCAAAACATCTTCATCGAAAAGCTCGGCACCGGAAAGGTCACTCAGATTACCTCCGACGGCGGAGGCAACATTATCAACGGCACCTTTGATTGGGTGTACGAAGAAGAGCTCGATTGCCGGGACGGATTTCGCTGGAGCCCAGATGGAGAAACCATCGCCTTCTGGCGATCCGACACTAAGGACATTGGCACGTTCTATATGATTGACAATGTCTCGGATATCTACTCCAAGCCGATTCCATTGCCATATCCCAAGGTCGGCACCAAGCTCTCCGCCGTAAAGGTTGGAGTCGCTCCTGCCAAGGGCGGGAAAGCCAAATGGTTCGATCTACCCGGCGATTCGGCAAACAACTATATCGCCCGCATGGATTTCATTCCAAATTCGAATGAAGTGATGATCCAACAATTGAACCGAAAGCAAAGCACCAACAAGGTTTGGACTGCAGACGTCAAGACCTTGGCGCTCAAGAACATCCTTACTGAGTCAGACATAGCGTTTCTTGATATCCATGACAACATTCGTTGGCTCGAAAATGAGCAATGGTTCACATGGACTAGTGAGCGAAGCGGCTGGCGTCACCTGTATCGGGTCTCCCGCGATGGAAAGAAGATCAAGCCGATAACGGAGGGAAATTTTGACGTCATCAACATCAATTGCATCGATCCAAAGAGTGGATTTGTTTACTACATTGCTTCGCCCGATAGTTTTATTGATCGGTACTTGTACCGAAGCAAGCTAGACGGAACCGGAGCCCCCGAGCGAGTCACTCCGGCGGGAATGCCGGGGCATCACTCATACCAAATGTCCGATGACGCAACGTGGGCAATTCATACCTACAACAATTCGACCAGCCCAAACCAAATTTCGCTGATTCACGTTCCAGACCACAAAGCTACCAAAAGCTTGGAAGACAATCGAGCAGCAAGAGAGAAAATTGCTCAGTTGGGGCTAAGACCAAAAGAGTTTTTCAAAGTCGATATTGGTGATGACAAGCTTGACGCCTACATGATCAAGCCAAAAGACTTTGACCCCAAAAAGAAATACCCGGTGTTGTTTTACATTTACGGGGAGCCAGCAGGAACCACCGTTCAAAACAACTGGGATGGCGGAGAGGGCTTGTGGCACCAGTATTTAGCGCAACAGGGCACTATTGTCATTAGCATCGACAATCGAGGAACGGCAACCCCTCGCGGTAGAGACTGGCGGAAATCCATTTATCGACAGATAGGAATTCTCGCCTCGGAGGATCAAGCAAAGGCGGCGACAGAAATTTTCAGGATGTTCTCATTTATTGACTCCTCAAGAGTTGGAATGTGGGGCTGGAGCGGCGGCGGACAAATGACGTTGAACTGTATGTTTCGGCATCCCGAGATCTATAAGACCGGAATCGCAGTTTCGTTCGTCTCGGATCAAAGACTTTACGATGCGACTTATCAGGAGCGATATATGGGACTGTTGGAGGACAACGCAAAGGGCTACCGAGACGGCTCGCCGATTAACTTTGCCAAGAACCTGGAAGGCAAATTGATGATCATCCACGGAACCGGGGATGACAATGTCCACTATCAAAGCTTTGAGATGCTGACGAATGAACTCATCCGACACAACAAGTTGTTCTCGATGATGTCTTATCCGATGCGAGCGCACGGGATAAACGAAGGTGAAAATACAACCCTACACCTGCGGCGGACCATGGAAAAGTATTGGCGAGCCAATCTATAGCGTCGTATCCCCGCAATTCTTTCCCGATATAAAGGAAAGAATTGCGGAGAAGTTCCAGCTATTTTTCAGGAACGAGACGAACGATTCGGTCCGGCTGGTTAAGGGTTACGTAGAGGTAGCCATCTGGTCCGAATGCTAAGTCTCGGACTCGCCCCATTCCAAATATCAAGGTTTCCATTTCGACAACTTTATCGTTCTTGATTCGAATTCGATCAACGTTGTTTCCCGCCAAACCACCCGCAATAAGGTCGCCTTTCCATTTTGCAAAAGCATTTCCTTTGGCGATTTTTAGTCCAGAAGCACCGGTCGATGGAAGCCATCGGTAGACCGACATTTTCATCTTTTGGTCGGGTGTTGGCCAAGGAACCGAAGCCGATGAGTCGTTGTAGTTGATGCCATACGAGATTACTGGCCAACCGTAGTTCGCGCCCTTTACGATGTGATTGACTTCGTCACCACCTCTCGGTGCATGCTCAGTATCCCAAAGGTCTCCATTCTCGTCCATCGCCAAGCCTTGCGGGTTTCTTTGACCATATGTCCATATTCCAGGCAACGCCCCTGCAGTTTTGACGAACGGGTTATCTGACGGGACGCTTCCGTCCTCGTTGAGCCGCCAAATTTTGCCATTTGGCTTGTCGAGCCGCTGTGCGAGAGGTCCGTTCCCACGTTCCCCGGTCGAAAAGAAGATATGTCCCTTGCCGTCAAAAACTATCTTTCCGCCAAAGTGGACGCCCGAACCGTTGTAGTTTTCGTCGGTCATTTTGAAAATTGTTTGGGTATCCGTCCACATGATCTTCGATCCCTCGAATTTCAGTTTTCCACGTACAAGTTTGGTAAAAGCTTGGCGTCGATCTCCATTTTTTGGATCCGCAATCGACAGGTAAATCCAGCCGTTCTTCTTGTACTCGGGATGTACGGCAACTTCCATCAATCCGCCTTGTCCAATTTCCGTTGATTCGGGCAGTCCTTCAACCTTGCCAATGTTGACGCCATTTTCGACAACGCACATCGTGCCAGGGCGGAAATTGACGAGCATCTTCCCGTCGGGCAACCAGTCGATGCACCACGGAGTTTTCAAGTCACCTGCCTCCTTCAGAACGGTTTCGACCCGGTATTTATAGTGCTTGCTAGAATAAACACCGCCAACAGGTTTAGGGGCGGTCATTCCTCGGATTGCCTTATTTTGAAGTTCTCGAATATGAACCACCAAAGCCCAAATTTCTTCGTCGGCCATTGTATCGCCGTAGGCTTCCATTCCCATATCTGGAACTCCTTTTACGGTTGCATCGAAGAACGGCTTATCCCACTTTTGGTCAAACTTATCGACGGTCAAAAGTGACTTGGTTCCGCCACCACCACCTTCCCCGTTGACTCCGTGACATTTTGCACAAGTATCGTTATAAAGCTGAGTTACGTTAACTCCGGACCTCTTTACTTTGTCGTTCTTTCGATAGTCACCCTGTTGGGTGCTACCGACAAACGAGGAGCACGAGATAACTGTCAATGTGCCAAGGAAGGCGTAAATGGGTCGGAGCATGACCTAACTTTACCTACTAGGCTTCTCCGTAGGTATCAGTTTTTCCAGTTTTGCCAATTGGACATCGAGCTGTTTGGCAAGCATGCTAAACACTTCGTACGACTGCTTAGTCGGCCGGTAGTCACTACCGGAAACATTAGAAAAGAGCGCAGCAAGCTTGTTGTTCAACCGTATCGGATAATTGAGGGGGTCTTGCCCGCTCTTGTTTTTTGTCTGATAGATGGCTTCTTCAACTTCCGTAACTGCCTTTAGCCAAGCTGGGTCAGCAATGATGCCCTGCGCGTCTCTCGCTTTCTTGATGCGATTCATGGCCTCATGCGCCACATCGACCTTAGCTGCGATTTGGACTTGGAATCTAAACCTTTCTTGCAAGTCGGCATCAGTCGCCGGGGTCCGCGGATCCTTTAGCCAACGGAATGTCGTTGTCAATTTTTGCCCATCGGCAATCATAGTCACCTTGTATTCACCCGGAGGAGCCGCGATCGGTGATGGACCAGCGGCCCAAAAGATCATGCCCGGAATCATTTTGTAAGACGGATACCGAGGACTTGCGCTCGTTTGACGGAGCCCCTTACCGGTTTGACCCGAGACCGTTTGCAAAACCTTACCCGTCGAGTCCGAAACCTCAAACTTCAGGTCTTTCACTTCGTTAGGAAGGTAATAGTTAATCACCAATCCACCCCGAGGATTAGCCGCCACCGCCGGACCACCTGATCCGAAAAATGTGACTGGATTAGCATCTTTCGGCTTAAACAGGCGCAATCCAACTGATGGATCGGCGGCTATCTGCTGAAGCGGAGAGAGATCATCCATGACCCAAAATCCCCGACCGTGGGTAGCCAGAACCAAGTCGTTTTCTTTCCAGGCGATATCATGGATCGGGCTTAACGGAAGATTATTTTGGAAGCTTTGCCATCGGCTTCCGTCGTCGAAACTGACGAACAGTCCGGTTTCAGTACCGGCATAAAGGAGACCAGGTTGCTTTTGATCCGCTCGAACAACCCGTACAAAAGCATTCTTTGGTATTCCGCTGACAATGGATGTCCAGGTCCGACCAAAGTCCGTAGTCTTGTATGCATAAGGTGTTTGGTCGTCGTTCAGGTGATTCTCAACTGCTGCGTACGCAGTCCCGGCATCAAAAGGCGAAGCCTCAATCATGCTAACCTTGGCATACTTTGGCATGCCGCTCGGGGTTACGTTGCTCCATGTGCGTCCGCCATCTTGGGTGACATGAATCAGTCCATCATCACTTCCTGCCCACAAAATTCCCTTCTTCTTAGGCGATTCAGCGATGGTAAAAACGGTGCCAATGTACTCAATGCTTGTATTGTCTTTGGTTATCGGTCCGCCAGACGACTTCATCATGGACTTGTCATTTCGAGTCAAGTCGGGGCTCAATTTCTTCCAGCTTTGGCCCATGTCGGTACTTGCCAAAACAAACTGTGAACAGGTGTAAAGAAGCTCAGGATTGTGATGAGAGAAGACAATAGGAAACGTCCATTGGAATCGATGCTCGAGATCTTCGGCGCCATGCCCCATTGGATTATCTGGCCAAGGGTCAACCGCTCGAGACGTCTTGGTGCGATGGTTGAACCAAGATAGGTCACCTCCGTAGCTACCACCAAAGACAATATCAGGATTGTTAGGCTTGGCGGCGATGTAACCGCTCTCTCCTCCGGCGGTGCTGGTCCAATCTTCCTTCGTGATTCCGTTACCAAACGTACGACTCGGAATTCGAATCGAACTGTTGTCCTGCTGGGCTCCGAGGATATTGTAGGGAAAAGCGTTGTCGGTGGAGACGTGATAGATTTGGGCAGTTGGCATATCAAGGGCACTGAAAGTAACCCCACCATCAGTGGTAATCGTCGCACCACCATCGTTGGCTTCGATCATACGTTTTGGATCATTTGGCGAAATCCACAGATCGTGATTGTCCCCGTGAGGTGGTCTCAAACTGGAAAACGTCTTGCCACCATTGGTCGATTTGCCCCACCCGACATTGAGAACGTGTACCGCTTCCTTATCCTTTGGATCGGCAAAGATATGGGTGTAGTACCAAGCTCGTTGACGCCAGTTTCTGTCTTCGTTGGTCTTCTTCCAAGTCGTTCCGGCATCATCAGAAAGGAAAATTCCTCCGTCGATGGCTTCAACATGAGCCCAATATCGATTGCTATCGACCGGAGATATCGAAACTCCGATCTTGCCGAGCGTTCCCTTCGGCAAGCCTTCGTTTCGACCAATATTGCTCCAGGTTTCTCCGCCATCAACTGACTTCATGATCGTGCTGTTGGGACCGCCCGAATTCAAAGAATAGGGGGTTCGCCATGCATCCCAAATGGTTGCGAGTAGCACTTTCGGGTTTTTCGTGTCCACAACCAGATCAACGGCTCCAGCTTGGTTGGTGGCAAAAAGGACTCGCCGCCAAGTATTGCCTCCATCTTCAGATTTATAAACTCCCCGTTCATCATTCCGACCATAAATATGTCCGAGAGCCGCTACCCAAACAATATCGGGATTCGTTGGGTGGACTACAACTCGAGATATTGTCTGCGTTTCTCGTAATCCAATGTGAGTCCACGTTAATCCCGCATCGGTAGATTTGTACGCGCCGTCGCCTTCAGAGATGTTGCCGCGAATGTCTCGTTCGCCGGTTCCGGCATAGATAATGTCTGGGTTGGTCGGAGCGATTGCGAGCGCACCAACCGAGCTTGAACCTAAAAATCCGTCGCTGACGGGTTTCCAACTTGTGCCTGAGTCAACCGTTTTCCAAATCCCTCCACCGGTTGCGCCAAAGAAATACTCCGTCGGTCGTTGCACCGAGCCAGCAACTGCCAGGGATCGTCCTCCCCTAAATGGACCGACAAACCTCCATTGCATAGACTTGAAGATTTCCGCAGACTGAGCAACGGCAATACCAGATAGGAATAGGAGGGCACCAATTGAAAGAACTTTCTGAACACGCATTTATGCTGTGAGAATACCAACATATCCTTGGTGGAAAGTTCCCCTATGGTCCGGTGTTTTGAACGGAGACTACCAGCACGACAGGCTCCTTTCGTTTCGGAATCAGTTGCCGGATAACGTACGGCTCCATCCCGAGCTTTCGCCCGAGGTAAGGAAGAGTCTCTCGATCAATGAGCTGTTTCCCGGCTTTCAGAAGAATTCGATTGGAGACAATCTTCTTGTTTTGTCCCAATAGTTCAAGGGCGTGCTCATGAACCGATCTAAGCTCAAG
This sequence comes from Armatimonadota bacterium, assembly GCA_043770615.1. Taxonomy (GTDB): domain Bacteria; phylum Armatimonadota; class Fimbriimonadia; order Fimbriimonadales; family Fimbriimonadaceae; genus Fimbriimonas. The sequence continues at coordinate 10,905 of JAYVHY010000215.1, forward strand.
ACATTCAACTTCAAGCTTTGGGGGCTTTGAATTCGGGACTTTGTGAAAGGACACCGTTCCGGTGTTTATATAGAGGCGGATGCCCCCGTCGGAAAGCATTTCCCTTTCGGACTTTATCTCTTCTCGATGATAAACGTAGATGGTGCCAACGATTTTGACCTTAGAGCCCGCTGGAACATTTGCGACGGGCAAGGTCGCCTTGAAGTCGTCCGCGAACGTGTAATTGAGGGGTCCGAACGACTGTTGTTTTCCATCCGGGGTAATCAGAGTAAAGGTTCCTTCCATTCGAATGACTTCATTGTCATGCATTGGCCCAGTTGCGTACATTCGACTGGACACTTGGGCTTTATCCTTGAGTGTCGCGGCTCGAAAATTCGCCTCGGCTTTCATCGTAAAGCCCGATGCCCGAGACTTTTGTTGGTCAACGATTGGTTGATTGATGGGATTCGGCGCGAAGATGACGGGGTATAAAAATCCGAAAGATGTAGCCAAGAGTGCAAGCGAAACAATGCAGATCCAAAGTAACTTTGAATTTGCTTTCACGGTCCAATATTGATTGCTATTTCGGTTTGTATTGAACAACGGTTCCTTTTCCTGTCCACCATGGCATTAGTTTCAATTCAAGTAACTTCGCTTGAATAAGCGGATCAACCGCAACGGATCGCTTGATCTTTGCAAGATCCTTTGCAAAGAATACAAAAATCCCACGACGACCTTCCTTTGATAACAACGGTCCGGCTGCCGCCAGAATTCCGTCATTTGCCATTTTTTGGATGTTTGACATGTGACCAGATTGAAGCTCTTCTAACTTGGTCGCAGAATATTGTGGCGCATTTCTCGGCCTTTGGAGAATTCCGAACCAAATTTTTTCGACGTCATTGAAGTTAGGGGCCTTCTGAAAAACGTTCTGGAAAAACCAAGGCAGAATGTCCAGGGTAAGCATGCCCGAATTGATGTACGGGTCATTTTTTAGCCACTCGGTAGCTTCTGCCGGATCCTTCGTGTTCAGAAGAACCAACTCGGCGTAGCTCGAATCATCAAGTCTTCCAACGGTTACCGCACGTCCGCTCTCCCAAAGTTGCCGTAAACCGTCCTGATGTTCCCGCTGAAACTTTTCCCTTTCTTCCTTTGACAAACGGGGTTTTGAATTGGTCTTTCTCATAAAAACCAATTGCATGGTCCCCATTGTTGGAGTTTGTTGACGACCCGGAAGAATGGCGAATAGACCAGCTAGTAATCCTAACATCAGTATTTGACCCAGATTTATCTTGGCGCATTGCTGCCACCATGAGCAACCGTTCGTGAACGTCCGAATTGAATTAACGAGGGATATCAATGGCGTTTCGTCAAGAACTTAGGGATGAGGGTACCGAGCTATCGCGACTAAAGTCGTTGAGCGACGGCGTCTTTGCCATTGTCTTGACGTTCCTAATCTTTCGCCTCGATATTGCCAAGTTTGTCTCGGCGGAAAGTGACGGCGTCCTTCTGTACAACCTCAAGGAACAAGCAACCGCCCTACTGGGCTACACGCTAAGCTTTTTCATCATCGGCAGTTTTTGGATGCTCCACCAACGGGTGTTCCGACACCTCAAGCAGTTTAACGGAACGCTCCTCTGGCAGAACATGATCTTCTTGTTCTTCGTTTCGATCCTCCCCCTCACAACTTCGATTCATAGTGGAAACGCTAAACTAGCCAGTGCATGGGTGATCTATGCCACTAACAATGCGGTCGCCGGTTTAAGCATGCTCGGCATCTGGTTGAAGTGCTGCCGAACGGAAATGACCAGTGACGCCACATCGAAGAACGTTGAGAACTTCTTTGTTTGGAGAATTGGCGCAATTCCGATTGTATTCCTCGCAAGTATTCCGATGGCATACAAAAACATTGCTGTCGCGACATGGAGCCCAGTACTCATTCCGGTCCTATTGGGGGCAATTCACCTGGCTTTTGGTTCGAAAATCCGCCACATGCGGGTTGTCTCGATCAAGCGAAAGGATGGCGAAGAACGTCGGAAAGCCGCTTAGTCTAAGGAATTTGAACGCCAATTGTCCAACTCGGCAGGTTCTTTTCGCCTCGAATAGTCCAATCAGCAAGAATTATTGTTGTCCTGAACAAACCGTGTGAATCTGCATTTTTGACCGGGTTTGAACCTAAGCACCCTAAAAAAACGATCAAAGCTTCCAGCGAAAAAAAGTTAAATTCTCGTGAACCTTTCCATTTCTTTCGTTCGTACACTATAATGTCTACGCGGCTAGTTAACATCAAGAGGTTGCTGTCCGCAAACAAAATCTACACTCGGAGGTGTAAGGAATAAAAAATATGAAGAAAATGATTGCTCTCGTAATGGTGCTCGGCGTCCTTGGTGGCGTTCTCGTCGGTTGTAGCGGTGGTGCTGATGCAAATGCAGCTCCAGCTACTCCTGCTCCTGAAGCCACAAACAAGTAAGACGTCTCGCATTTAGCGAACAAGAAAGAGTCACTTCTTCGAAGTGGCTCTTTTTGTTTTAGCCTTTCCAGTCGCCATGGAGAATGGAATCAGTCAGGTCTCCATCGGATTCAATCGGTCCTGCCAATACGCAGTGCCGAATCTTGCCTTTCACATTAATGGTCGCACCCGGGAAAATCACCGAATCCTCGATACTTTCGCAATTTAGGTGAGCCGCCTCACCAACCACGACATTACTCAAAACATCGCCTACGACCACGGAGGACGCCGCAATCCGCTTTCCACCTTCGATGAGGAACGAACTAGTTTCGAGGAAGGAGTCAAGGGTTCCCGTGTCAAACCATGCACCGGTGTAAACCCCAGCAAGAACAAGCTTGCCTTCGTCGATTAACATCTGGATCGCATCCGTGATCTCATACTCGCCTCTTGCCGAGGGCTCTAGCTTCGGGAAAATATCCCAAATCTCTGGCCCAAAGAAATACAGCCCCGCCATCGCGAGATTCGATTCCGGATTCTTTGGCTTTTCGACGAGCTTAACGATTCTCTCTCCATCAACGTTAGCCACACCAAATCGGGATGGATCCTCCACTGCTTTTACCAAATTTAAGTTCGCACAGCCCGACTCTTCAAATCTCTGCTTTAGACGTTCGAAACCCTCGCCATACATCGCATCGCCAAGATAAAGAACGAATGGATCCCCAGCAATGAAGTCCTTAGCAAAGCTGACGGCATGAGCGAGTCCTTTTGGCTCAGGCTGGCGAATGTATGTGAGCGATACTCCATGACTAGTCCCATCCCCCAGCGCTTTCCTCATGGCCTCTTCATTCTCGCCAACGACCACGCCAATGTCGGTTACATCAATCGCCCGCAATTTTTCGAACGCATAATCAAGGGTCATTCGGTTCGCAAGCGGAAGCAACGGCTTTGGGATCAAATGGGTGATTGGATAAAGTCGACTTCCTTTCCCGGCCGCAAGAATGAGTCCTTTCATATTACAAGTAAGAATACCGGCGAAAATTGTCCGTCAGATATCCATATAACTTGTGCTACCCTAAATCATGCCAAGGATTAGGTCTGCGCTCACCATCGCGTCTCTGATGTTTGGCCTTGCTGGATGCAGAAAGCAGCCCCCAGTTGTCTTCACCCAGTGGGTTGTCCCAAATGCGGAGTCTGAGCGACCTGAAAGCGCCGCATCGGCAAAATTAGTGGCAGCTGGAAACACGGTAGACCAACAAGCGAAACTTTCGGCAAAGCCTGATTCGAAAGGAAGGCTTTCATCTCCGATTACCACAAGAACAACTTTCTTCCCAAAGCAAAAGTCTGAAGCTCGACGAGTCATCGGAAATTCAAGAAAGGACGCACTGGAAGCAGCTAAATCGATGAGCTACTTCCCATATGTTCCTACCGGTCTGGCATCTCCTCCCGCTTACCTGTCAGGGCTAAGACTCATTTGCATGTCGTTCGTTTGGGATATCGAGGAGGCCATCGCAAATCACGACTATCCAAAGGCAATCATTGCCTGCGGCTCGGCCACTCGGCTGGGCTTTGCCCTCATGGGCGGCGGTGCATACGAAGCCTCTTTGGGCTCTTCAATCATCAATCAGGCGAGGCAGAAAATGGTGCCAATTATGCCCAGCTTAAGCGGACTTCAACTGGGTCAACTTGCGTCTGCCATTCAAAAGTCTTCCGCGAATCGTCCTCCAATGCAAATTTCAATCGAAAACGAGCGAAACAACATGTTGGTTTGCCTCCAACAAGCCCAGGATTTCTTTGAGAATAACAAGCTTGATCGCCTAAAAGAAAAACTTGGATCAAGCTCAAAGGACACAATCGATTTTCTACAGTCCTTAAGGGACGAACCCGAAAAAGGCAAGGAACTCTTTGACTGGATCGGAAACGACATTTCGGCCCGATCGGAATGGTATTTGAAGTTAGTCAAGAATCCAAGGAAGGCAGGAATACCACCTAAGAAAGATCCCGCGAAGTCGAAACTCATGATTTATCGATACTTCGGATCCAGTATCGAAAACTTGGTTCCTATGCTTCAATCAACATATTGCCGTACTGAACTGTTCATCCTCGAGTGCTATCTCAAACAAAAGCTGAAGACGCAAAGACCACTACCGACTTCGCTCAAACCATTTTCGCGCTCAGCCGTCATCGACCCCTTTACGGCGGAACCGTTTTACTACAAAGCCGGAGCGTCAAGCTACCTTCTGTATTCAGCGGGTGAGGATGGAATAGACAATGGTGGCACGACGGATTCAAGCTTCCGCTATCCAGACCTGATGCTTGAAAAAGCCCACCGTTAGTTTAAGCAAATTATTTCGCGAGGGCAGGCTCTTCGATCGGTGCCTCTGGATCCGGAAGTTTCTTCAGGGCTTCACGGGCGTCAATCGGATTCGCAACGATCTCATCGCTCTGTACTCGGCCGTCTCTAAAACGAATAATTCGTTTACAATGGTGAGCTATTTCCTCTTCGTGCGTAACAATGATGACCGTCTTGCCGTGACGATTGAGGTCCTGAAAGACCGCCATGATGTCTTCGGAAGTTCTCGAATCCAGGTTGCCGGTTGGCTCATCTCCAAGGATCATGACCGGATTGGTGACGATAGCCCGCGCAATAGCCACCCTCTGTTGCTGTCCACCCGACAGCTCGCTCGGCTTATGATCCAATCGATCTCCCAACCCGCACTTTTCTAGCGCCTTCTTTGCAAGTTCACTTCGATCCTTGGTGCCGGCATACATCAATGGGAGCTCAACATTTTTCATTGCCGAAGTTCGCGGCAAAAGATTAAAGTTTTGAAACACGAAGCCGATGTACTTGTTGCGAACTTCGGCAAGCTGGTTGTCATTCATTTTGGCAACCGGCTTCCCATCAAGTTCGATTTCACCCTCAGTTGGTCGGTCAAGGCATCCAATCAGGTTCATGAACGTCGATTTTCCAGATCCTGACGGTCCCATGATCGCGACAAAATCACCTTCCAAAATCGTGATATCGACGTTTCGAAGGGCATGAACTGTCTGGTCACCCATCACATACTTTTTCGAGAGCCCCCGTACTTGGACGACCGGACTACTCACTAAAGGTCCTCTCCTGGTAACTGGAGTCCAGTAACCAATCGGAGCTTTAGCTGCGAGATCAAAACATCGTAAGTTGCTTCGATAAAGTTTGACTCTGCGGTTACCAAACTAACCTGAGCCGTAATCACCTCAATCAAACTGGCAGCCCCCGCCTTTTGAGATCCATCGGCAGCTTCAAAGTTCAACCGAGCTGCTCGTAGGGCGAGTTCAGCCGAACTCAGCCTGAGCTGATCTTGTTGATAAGCCATATAGGTCGATTCAATTTCGCTGCGAGCATCACGCTCGGCCTGCAAAAGTAGCGCCCGAGACGCATCTACATTTGCCCTTTCTGCGGTGACCAATGCTTTACTCTTCCCCCCGTCAAACAACGGATAGCTCAGCAGGAACGACGTATTTCGATTCGAAGCTTCATTTGGTGAAAACTGTCGGGAGTAGCTGAAGTCAAGCGACCACGTGAGTCCCGCATCAATTTCAGTTCCGCGCAAGCTATTAACTTGACTATCAACACTTTTTCGTCGAGAAATCAGGTCCGGACGAGCCTTCATTCCCAAGTTGACTGATGCTTCAATCGTGGCGGGCAGGTCCGTCGAAGGAATAAAAGTTACGCTGTCCAATTCAGGATTCGAATAGTCGTTTTGGAGACCGATGACCGCTTTAAGGCTGGCAGAATTGGTATTAGTTCGGTTTTTTGCGCCAATCGCATTTACTTTTGCGTTGAGTGAGTCGGCTTCGGCTTGAAGAATTTCTCGCCGAGCAGCATCTCGGACCTGAACTCTCGCCTTGGTTTGGTCTAAGACCTTGTCAGCTCGAACTTGCTGGGCAGTTGCAACCTTTTCAAGCTCCTGAGATCGCAATGTCTCGAGGAATTGCTGCTCGACATTAAAGATCAATTGCCGAAGTGTCTGCTGAGTTTGAGCCCCTTGAGCAGAGACGCTATCACGAGCAGCCTTAAGGTTTGCAAGCCGTTGACCCGAATCAAGTGGTCTCCACACCAAACTAGCCTGGGAAGAAGTTAATGAGGAAGAAAGGTTAGGATTTTCTTGCTTATTATCATTGTATGTCGCTGTCGGTGTAATCGTCGGCATAAACGACGAGGCTGCAATGATCTTTCGAGCCCTTGCGGCAACCAAGTCGTTTTGAGCCGCTTTCAAACTTCCGTTGTTCTGCTTGGCGAGGCGAATCGCCTCATCCATCGTCAGCTTTTCGCCAAAGCTCGTTGCTGCAAAAACAGCAAATATCCCGCAAATCGATAATTTTCTAATCATCATCCTTATTCCCTTAACTCTTACGATGTTTCGTAGCTCTTCGATCCAGGCTAGGACGAGATGCCTAGCATTACTCGCCCCAAATTAGATTTCGGTTCGCAATGATCGTTTCTTCTCGATCAGGACCAACGGAAATTATTGCGACCGGAGTCTTGGTGTATGCAGCCATGAAATCGAGGTACGCCCTAGCTTCCAATGGCAGATCACTCACTTTTCGTGCCGTTCGCAAATCTCCCGTCCAACCCGCTAATTCTTCGTAAACTGGTTCAATCCGAGACAAGAGATCGACGTCGCTCGGAACGTAGTCAATTTCCTGTCCATCCAATTTGTACTTGACTGCGACCTTGATCGTTTCAAAATTGCTCAAGATATCCAGTCTTGTCACGACTAATCCGCTCAAAGAATTCAGCCTGCACGCGTGTTTGAGCGCAACCAAATCGAGCCAACCAATTCTGCGTCCTCGTCCAGTTGTGGTCCCAAACTCTTTGCCAATCGTTCGAATATGGTCGCCCAATTCGTTATCAAGCTCGGTTGGGAACGGACCACTTCCAACTCTTGTGGTGTACGTTTTACAAACACCAAGAACACTATCAATGTGTCGGGGACCAATTCCCGTGCCTAGGCAAGCTCCGCCTGCAACCGGGTGAGAAGAAGTTACATAGGGATAAGTGCCTGAGTCGAGATCAAGGAATGTACCTTGGGCTCCTTCCAGCAAAACCTTTTCTCCCGCTTCAACGGCTTCGGCAACCATTGCTTCAATGTCTTTAACGTACGGTCGAATTCGGTCGGCATAGGCTGAATACTCAGCCAGCATCTCGTCGTATGACAACGGTTCCTTCCCAAAAAGCGACAAGTACCGGTTCTTAACTTCAAGAACTTCCTTGAGTCGGATTGGGAATCGCTCCTTGTTGACAAACTCGCCCATCCGAATTCCAATTCGAGCGACTTTATCTTGATAAGCGGGGCCAATTCCACGGCTGGTGGTGCCGATCTTATTGCTGCCCCTGGCTTCTTCTTCCAACGAATCAAGCATCCGGTGGTAAGGGAAAACAACGTGGGCCGCACTGGAAATAATCAGTTCACCCAACTCGGCTTGTTGAACCAAGGTTCGATCCCATTCTTCCAATAACCCCTTTGGGCAAACGACCATTCCGGATCCGACTACCGCCCGGGTTCCTTTATGGAGAATTCCAGCGGGAATTAGGTGAAATTTGAATTCCTTTCCTTCGGCAATTACGGTATGTCCGGCATTGTTGCCTCCCGCAAACCTCACGACAAGGCTTGCCTGGCTACCGAGAACATCAACGAGTTTTCCTTTTGCTTCGTCGCCCCATTGGGCGCCTACTATCACAAGTGTTGGCATTATTTAGCTCATCCTTATGTGTCGTCCTTGACCAAAAAGTTAGGCCGACACATCCTGTCGAGGATCCGCCGGCCTTTAACCGTTGAGCCTTCTCCCAACGTTAATAGATTATGACCTAATCACACCCAAGTTGACGCGCGTCGAAAGTTCTTAAATGTGACCGGGCGACGAATATTGGCGAAAACAAAGTCGGGCCAGCCCGCCATAAAGTCGAGTTCATAGGCGTCGGGAGGTGAAATAAGGACAAGCGGAACTTTTGCGGCGGTCGGATGATTCATCTTTGCTTGCGCAAATTTCTCGTATCCCGCAATTTTGTGTGGCTCATCGAGGGTTGCAAGCAGATCGAGAAACATCAAGTCTGCGTCGCCTCCACCATCCAGAGCCGCTTCCCAATCCGAAAAGCATTCAAAGGTGTCAGTGGGATGGAAGCCTTCCTTTGCTTCACTCTCCATTTCAGAATCCTTGGTAATTAAGACAAATTTCATCCTTACACGCCGATCATACATGATTCGTCCCGAATGTTCAAGGGTTAATATCAACGCAAATTCGACAAAAATATTCAAGATAATGAAGATTTGTCTAGATTTTGTCTATAATTTTGTAATGCTACAATGGAATATGTAGTATTGTAATCATGGAACTACAAAATGGAACTAATGTCACGACCGCAGCTGCCTGAACAAAATGCCGAGAGCTTTGAAAAGCTGATTGGAATCAGCCAGAAGCGCGCGTATCGAATGGCTTATGAACTGACCAGAAATGCCAGTGATGCCGAGGATCTAGTTCAAGAAACCTACGTGAAAGCATGGAAAGGGTTCGACTCCTATGCCATGGATAAGCCATTTTTGAATTGGCTCTTGCGGATTATGCAACGGGCATATTTAGATTCCCGCCGACGTGCAAATCCGATACGAAAAGCCGACTCCCTTCAAGCCATTGGACAAACCGTCGAAGGCGAAATTCAAGAACTGAACATCGCCGATCCATCTCCAATCGCATCCGATGAGATATTGTTTGTTGAGTACCAAGACCAACTGTCAAACGCGCTCAACCTCATTCCAGAAATCTATGCGACCGCGATTCGGCAGTGCGATCTGGAAGGAATGTCCTACCACGAAATTGCCGATCAACAAAACACAACTATTGGGACTGTGCGATCGAGAATTCACCGTGGTCGAAAGCTACTTCGGGGAGCAATTTTGAAAGGCGATTACCAGTTTTCGCCATATCAACTCCAGAACCACTAAATTCGACCGAGAATTTAGAGTAATGCAGGGGATTTCAAGTCAAGTTTCGAGTGTTGCGTCCGCAATCAGCGCTGACCCCGTCAGCAATTCTCAAACTCGCGTACAGGGAATGCTACTAAAAAAGGCACTTGAGAGTCAGAAAGCCGAAACAACCCAGCTCTTGCAAATGCTGGAAGGGAAAGGTCGGATTGTGGACATTAGAGCATAAGTCAGGGCTCAAAGCTCAAAGCTCAAGGCACCGAGATGAAATCGGATAATCTTGAAGTTCCATGACTTTCAGAGACCAAATTTCTTGGCTTAAAGCAATCGAACTTGCCGTGCTAACTTACCATGAAACGGCTGATTTTCCGTCTGATGAAAAGTACGGCTTGAGATCGCAAATGCGACGAGCTGCATCTTCTATCCCATCGAATCTTGCTGAGGGTTACGGCCGTGGTGGGCGGATTGAATACCTTCGATTCATTGATATTGCGATGGGTTCATTGCGCGAACTACAGACTCAAATCGAGATATCGAAGAGATTGGGCTATTTGAATTCGGAAACACTTGAAATTGCATCTGACGAAGTCGGAAAGGTAATTTTCTCGGTTAGACGGACCCTTAAATTGAAGGAGACGAACTAGCCGTACTTTATCGGACCCTGAGCTTTGAACCCTGAAACCTTGAAACCTTGAAACCCTGATACCTTGAGCCCTGAGCCTTGAACCCTGAACCTTGAGCCCTGAGCCTTGAACCTTGAGCCCTTGAGCCTTGAGCCTTGACACGAGGTACAATAAGAGCAGTGAGCGAGAAGACGCCCGTTACTCCTACCAAGAACTCTTGGCTAAAAAACACCTATTTCTGGATTGCCGCTGTGCTATTCCTGTTAGGTATTGCTGGTCTATTGAAAGGAGATAACTTCATTCGTGATCCCGGACAAAGACACGAAAACCAGCTCTGGGCAATCTATCTTGTGGCGGCCGTGGTCATGTTGATCAACGGACTGATTTCACACAAGATTTGGCTATCTTCGTTTGTCGAAAAGGATTCTAACTAATGGTAAATTGCTCGTGCGGAAAGCCGATTGAAAAAGTGCCAGACTGGCTTAAGTCTGCGCAAGTCGAATTTGTTTGTAACAACTGCCCTAACCGGCAACTCAAGAACATTGCGTTCG
>JAYVHY010000216.1:0-8882 GCA_043770615.1 Armatimonadota bacterium
AGCGCTGACAAGAAATTTCTTTATGTCGATGATGAATTTGACGAAAATAACCTAACAACGAATACTCGGTCCCTCATCTTCAATGTTGAGAGTTTGGAAAATGCTTCCTATGTTACGTCGTTTAGCTCAGGATTGCCTTCAATCGATCACAACCAATATGTAACGGATGGATTCGCATTCCAAGCTAATTACACTACCGGATTGCGAGTGTTTGATATCACGCAGAATCCCTCTGCACCAGTACAAGTTGGCGGATATGATACCTATCCCGCGAATAATAACCCTACCTACAATGGTGCATGGAGTAACTACCCATTCTTCCCAAGTGGAACCGTCATCATCAGTGATATCAATGGTGGGCTGTTTATCTTAAACACAACCGAAGCAACGACTCGTGCCGTTAATCCGACATCGGTAGCTCCAGGACCATTTAGCCAGATTTCAGGATCACTTTCAACTGTAAGCACCAGCGACGACATCAGAATGTCAATAAGAGCTGGTCAATCAGATGCGTTTGTTCTAAACCCGCTCCTAGCCGAGTTTTCAACGGTTGCACATGACATCAATCCAACCATGATTCGAATGGTTGTGGAATCATCTTACAAAGATGGCTCGATCGGTTTGGGTGGTACCTCAACACAAAGAATCGAGCTTTACGATTGGACTACCAATACTTATGTTTTGGTAAATCAGTCAGCTTCAAACTCGGTTGATAGTTCAGTACAAATCACAGTACCAGGACCAATACAAAAGTTTGTCAATCAATCAACCCGGGAAGTTAAGGCTCGAATACAGTGGGTTAGCACCAAGTCCAAAACAGCTTCGGGGAGAGCGAACATCGACCAGTTCCTTTTCCGAATAACTCGGTAACAGATTCTTAAGGTCCGACGAGCAAGTGCATGCGACACACTTCATCGCTTGCCGTCGGACCAGCATGAATATCTTTTAACTTCTTGCCCTCGTTGATGCGGCAATATTTGTCATTGTTATAGTGGAAGCGAGCAGTCAGTGTGCCGCCCTTGGCTAAGATAACCGGCTTGGAAAACAGATAATTTCCGCCCCAATAAGGGTCCCATCGAACTGCATTCAAGACGGTTTGCTCCTTTCCTTCTTTGCTCGTGTAAAGCAATTGAATTTGTCCCGCATAGAACCTGGCTTCGGGCAGGATCGAAATAAGTGACATATCACGGTCAATTGATTTGGTCAATTCAACTACTTTGGATTTCCCTGAAGGGATGAATACGTCTTTGTCTTCCAAGGTTATCCAATTTGGCACTTTGGTTTTTGCTTGCTTTCTGGTTGAAATCGACACTCGAAACGCAGCGCTTTCGGACTTTCCGGTTGGGCGGTAATGGGCTTGAACGATGAGCTTTGAGTTCGGACCGTATTGGTAGCTCACCCCTTTTGGTAGCTTCCAAGTCGAATATCCCGGTGCCCATACTCCAACCAGATACTTAGCCGGCAAGTCCATGCTTGCGGTTATTTCGGTCGGCACTTTCAATTCTCTTGGGACGATGGCAACGGTGGCATATCGAATAACTCGTCGATTTGCTGGCTCTAACCAAAATGAGTCAAATTCGCCTCCTTTCGGGTTTAGATTCTTTGACATTACCGACCAATACGGTAAGCCTTCTGGTTTTACTTTGACTTCGCTACCTAGATCGATATGTTGAATTGACCGTGGCTCGGTTACTATTAACTCAGAGTTTGCCTTGCCATGTTCATTTCCTTTGGGCATCTTCAACTGAATCCACTTTTGAAATTGGACGGCTTCCTCGTCCGAAAACGGTTTGAGCTCTGAGAACTCTCCGAAGTCGGAGTGAGCCCAAATGGGGGGCATGTTCCTCGCCAAAACCTGGGTTCGAATGAGTTCAATTCTGGACTTAACTCCTTCATATGTTGAAAGGTCAAATGGGGCATATCCAGTACCTCTTGAGTGACAAGGCAGGCACTTTTCGCGGATAAGCGGTGCGATTGTCTGATTGTACGTTGGCTCTTCCTGGTTTGAGGTCAATCCTGAACCCAAGATACCAACCGAAACCAAACCAATCACAATTTCCTTCATTTTGCCCTTCCTGATGAATTCTACTTTACGTACAATGATAGGATGATTTCCGTTGTCCTGTGTGCAATGATGGCAAAGGATTTACCGACTTCCCCAATAAATCTGAGGGGAGGGCTCACAACCAGCGGCAAGCCCGCGGTCTTTTCAATGGCAAAATCGAAAGCCACGGTTCTCATTTTCATTGCTACCGACTGCCCCATTGCCAACCGATACGCACCCGAGATATCTCGCATATCCCGCGCATATGCAAATAAGGGAATGAGTTTCTACCGAGTATATGTGACCAAATCAGCCAAGAACGTCTTGCAACATGGTCGAGAGTTCAAGCTAATTCTGCCCCCAATTCTCGACCCTAATCGAGCGCTGGTCAAGTCAACTGGAGTCAGAGTCACTCCCGAAGTTGCGGTGATGAACTCAAAAGGAATCCTAGTTTATCGAGGAAGGATCGATGACCAAAACGTCGAGCACGGTGTCATTCGTAGAGACTATCGCCGGGACCTGCGAAAAGCCCTAGACGAAGTACTGGCGGGGAAACCTGTTAGCATGCCCGAAGCAACCGCAATTGGCTGCTACTTGTAGCTAGATTCGGTCTAATTACTGTCGCGGCGAAGTATGATCACTTCTGAATGGCGAACTCATACGATTCAGTCCTCAAGGGAATAGAAGGTCACAAAGATGCGATCAAGCGAAATGAAGCTTTGCTTGCCGCAAATCCAGAGGCATACAAACAGTCACTCAAGCGATTCGCCGTGTTCGGCTACATCATCTATGCGACCATTTTTGCATCAGCAATCGCGTGTGCATACGCCTGCTATTGGCTCTTCACCGAGAATGCGATCAATAGGCTTACAATTTATTTCGCAATCTTCACCGCGGTCTATTTGTATGCAACCGTAACCGCACTATTTATTCGCTTTAAGCCATCGTTCCTGTCGATCAAGATCACCCCTGAAGAGGCACCTGAACTCTGGACGATGGTTAACCAACTCTCAACTCAGCTTAAAGCCCCTAAAATCAACCGAATTTATCTCGATTTTGACATGAATGCCTCCGCACTACAATGGCCACGATTTGGGCTGTTTGGGAAAATCGAGAATATATTGACAATCGGAATTCCGCTCCTGATGTCGATGGATGCCCCCTGTGTAAAAACCGTCATCGCCCACGAGTTTGGGCACTTTGCCGGAGAACACGGAAAACAGAGCGGATTCGTATATCGTTCAGCCCAACTCTTTGGAAATCTCTATTCAACTCTCGCAGCTTCAAACAGTTGGGCAACGTTCTTCATCCGGTCAATTCTCAATGCTTATTATCCAAAACTCGAACAAAAGTCTTTACCAGTGTCAAGAATCAACGAATATGAAGCGGACCGAGTCGCTGTCAGCGCAGTAGGAACCGAGACTTTTCGCCACATGATGGTCAAGTTTCCGACCCTTGCCAAATGGTTTGGTACGTATGTGATGGAAAAAGCGATCACGAATCTGCCCGAGCAACCAACGGCTTGGATCGCCGAAGCCCTTAGAAACCCAATTCCGAACACCATTTTTGAGACCGAACTGACGAGTTCAATCAAGGAATCCACCGATATTGAATCAACTCATCCTTGCCTAAATGATCGACTTTCAGCCCAGAAGATAGCTCGGGCAACCGAAGCTGATGTAACTAATTTTGCCCACGATTACAATGTTCGGGTTGAATCTACCGCGTACGAAACCTTACTCAATTCACGTGTTCATGACTCGGTAAGAGCGATGATTGATCCAATTCTCCTTATCGCTCAGGCCGACTTCAAGGAAAAGAACCCGACGCGGCAAACCGCTTCTATTGACTCCTTATACCAACAGGATATTGGCCAAGCACCACCAATTGAGTATGTGCCCAAGGCAGACCAATCTGCTCTAGAGCAATACAAGGATTTGATATCAAAACGGCTTGATCTTGGCGAGGCATCCTTTGGTTTAGCGGTTAAGAACTTTGGCGACCGTCACAACGATCCGTTGGCGAGTATGTTCTGCGGGATCGCTCTCGCCGAAACGGACCGACCCTATGCTATCCAAAAGCTCGAATCCATCCATATGAACCCAACGTTTGCTATCATGGCAAACCAAATTCTTGTTGCCCTTTATTCTGAAGAAGGCAATGAAACTGCGGCTGGCACGCATTACGAATTGTCACAATGGGTAACCCAGTGGCTAACCTATCATGGCGCAAATCTCCAATACGCCCGATTTTATGACATCTTGCCCCACATGCTATCCCCAATGCAACTTGAAGAGGTCAAGGCTCTCGTGGCAGCCGATGACAGAATCACATCGGCATATGTTTGCATGGTGCAAAAGAAGCGAATTTTTCGAATGAAGTACCAGGGAAATGTTCCAATCGTCTTTTTCGATTGCCTTACGCCAAGACAAGCTAAATGGAGATGGACTGGCTCAGTTGCGGGGCAAAGTGATGCCGTACGGGAGCACCTTCAGGAGGAAATATCGACGATGATCTTGCCCATACCGCTCGCCGAAGGAACGGTTAAATGGTTCAAACGTTTACAGGAGCCAAATAGCGCGTTAAAAATAAAGTAACTTTTCAATCACCGAAAATTCATAAAAACATCAATCGCACCTTGATATCGCTTCCAGCATGCCGGAAAATCTTCTGAAGTAAGTTCAAGCGTGATGAGCGGAATTCCCAACGATTCACTTAACCGCCCGAGCGATCCGGGAGTCGGATATCCAATATCGCTCTTGATGGGCATTCCGCACGCCAAACTCATTTCGGTAGCTAGCTCCAAACAATCCGGACCATCAAAATTGACACAGCCGATCGGACTGTGAACGCTCATCATTCTCGTCGGTTTCACTCTCTTAATCAATTCATGTAGGGCGACGCTTTCTGGCTCACTGAGTGGAGAGATTCCGGGAAAATATCGAGGAGCCCTCGCTTCCGTCGACCAATCTGCATCAAAGTTCCGATTGAGATCGACTCCATGGGCATTCACCCGCGTATGATTCCACTGGCCATCAGGATTGGCACATTCAATGAATATAAGGTGCTGATCCTTCCTCGAAATAGCTTGAAAACGCCACTTTTGCACGAACGGAACTGGGTTGCGCTCATCACCATGGATTCCCCCAAGGATCAGAATTGTCTGACTTCCATACCCAGTTTCCCAAGCCTCAAGGTCACGACCCTCGACTGACCTTCCGTAAACAAACCGTTCCCATTCAGCCGCGGACGAGACAGGGTTCGTAGCAATCGCAATCGAAATGTTGAACGCAACGTTGAGCATAAGCCATGGCAGAATACCGCTTTCGGAATGGGTGGGCGAGCCATGGTGGGGAACAGTATTTTTTCCCAACCATAAGCTTAGCCAAGTGGCACTCAATCGGCTAAATGCGGACCCGCCTCCAATTATTAAGGCGTCTTCAACTTGTTGTACAAATACCGCATGACCGCCGCCATCACGTGCGGGCGGCTGGTGTCCTTTCCAATCGAGTGATCGTCCCTAGGGTAGATCATCACATCGGGATGCCCTCCGCCATCGATCATCTTCTGGATCAACCTCGCCGTATCTTGGAACAGCACGTTGTCATCCAACATTCCGTGAATCAACAACAAATTATCCTTCAAGGCACCGCCATAGGTGATCGGAGAGGTCTTCTCGAACCATTCCTTATCTTCCTTCGCGAGACCTAGGCGACGGCGGGTGTACCACTCGTTATAGCTCTTCCAATCGGTAACGCTAGCAACCGCGACTCCAGCGTAGAATTCGCCCGGATGGGTGAGCATGGTCATACAGGTGAGGTAACCGCCGTAGCTCCAACCCCAAAGCCCAATTCGGTCGGCCCGGACGAACGGTTGAGAAGCCAAGAAGTTTTTCGCCGCTACTGCTTCGTCGGCATCAACCAGGCCCATCTTGCGGTAGTATCCACCGTTAAAGTCGCCATCGTATCCCCACGAAGAGCGGAAGTCAACGCACAATACAACCATGTCAAGATTCATCGCCGCATAATTCTCCATAAAGCCGGACCAGGCAGACTTGCCCGAGTCGGCGTACATATTGCTGAGAAATGCAGGGTGCTTTTTGGACATGTCGAGACCAGGTTTGGTCATCATCAATCCATGGATCGTCGCCCCGTCTGCATTCTTAAAGGTGACGGGTTTGATATCAGCCCACTTTATTTTCATAAAGTCATCGGTTTGACTAAGAGTCAGACGCTTGATTGAAGGCTCAACCGAATAAAGCTCACTATTGATTGTTCGGTCGTTCGCCATCGTGGCTATCTTGGTGCCATCCTCGCTGATGAGCGGCAAGTCAGCCCAATTGAACCCCTTTGGCGAGGAGTAACCATCCTTCATGACCACATGAGTTGTTTCGGCGCCGTTCGGCTCCAAGACCTTAATCTCGGTTGTTAGTGGGCTGCGTGAGGCAGTGACAAGAATGAGTCGATCACTATGCTTTGGACGAGTAAATCCTCCGACGTCAAAGAACTTTGAGTAAACCGGCTTAACATCAGTGCCATCGACATTCATAGAGAAAACTGACCGATTGATGAGTGACTCGCCTTTAATATCCGTTCCAAAGATGATACGTTTTGAGTCCCGACTCCAAACCACATCGCGCCAATCGTTAACTGTGCTGCGGGGTGCCTTCTCGTGGTAAGCATCCTTTTTAGTTACCTTCTCAGGATCAACCACCGAAATCGTGTACTCCATGAAGTCATCTTTTATCCAACCGACTTGGAAATACTTGCTATCGGGAGACCATGAAGCATTCTTGATCCAGCAATATCGGGGAATATCGGGAACGAATTTGATGATGCCGCCGCTTGCGGGCAAGATGCCAATTTGGTGATCCTCTGACAGTTCTCCGTTCCAAGTTCGCTGAATCGGAACCACGGTTGCCCGATCCTTGCTGAAGTCCATCATGTTGTGACTTCCAACTTTCGCGCTATCGCTCCACTGAACCGCGAGCCATTTACCGTCTTGCGAAAACTCGTAGTCGTCTATGGATGTTCCAGGCTTGGAAATGAAGGTTAGCTGCTTGGTGTCACCAGTTTTTCGATCGCGAACGAAAACGTTGGTTCCGTTGCTGTAGCTGAATGACTTGCCGTCGTCGGTGTATTTGATTCCGGCAAACCCGGCTGAACCATCAAAAAGGGTTCTTAGATCACTACCGTCAGGCTTGACAAGCCAGACTCGACCTTTGTAATTGAACATGAGTTCCTTGGCGTCGGGAGCCCATTGTGCTCCAGAAATGCCGCCGTCGTATAGGGCGGCTTCCTTCTTGTCTTGCTCGCTCCGTGTGTCGTCTTGCCGTGGAAGATCTTTGATGCTGCCCGCATCAACAATCTTCTTTGGCGAACCGTTGGGGAAGTCGATGACGTAGAGGTCGAGCTTTCGCTCTCCTGTGTGGTTCCAGCCGAAAACGATCTTTGATCCGTTTGGAGCCATGGATGGGGCAGCCGGTGACCTTCCTTGAATGAGCGGGTAGGAATTCAGCCTTTCTAGACTGACTTCGGATGGCGGGAGGTCTTGGGCGAAAATCGAAGCTGATAAAAGGCCGAGAAAACACGTGAATCGTTTCATAGAATTAAATTAGTCCCTTCGCAATTTTAGCGACGTTTTCCGGCGTAAATCCAAACTCCTTGAACAAGGCATTAGCGGGTCCAGAAACGCCGAATTGGTCGATGCAAACCTGAGCGTTTGAATACTTGTGCCATCCCATCGAAGCTCCGGCTTCGACGGCAACGGTCGGAATTCCCTTCGTTAAAACACTTGAGCGGTAGTCAGAAGATTGTAGCTCGAACAGGAACCAGCTTGGCATGGACACGACTCGCGTCGGGATGCCTTCTGCTTCAAGGTGTTTTGCTGCTTCGATGCAGACCTGAACTTCTGAGCCAGTTCCGATCAGAATTGCCTTAGCTGAGGACGAAGCTTCTTGAAGAACATAAGCTCCTTTCTCTAGCGGATGATTAGCCACGGTGTTTGGCGATAAGACGGGCAGGTTCTGCCTTGACAACGCCAAAAGGGTTGGGGTCTTGGTTGACTCTATCGCAACCTTATAGGCGGCGGCGGTCTCGTTGCCATCGCATGGTCGAATCGTATTCAAGTTTGGCATCGCACGAAGCGCGGCAAGATGCTCGATTGGTTGGTGCGTTGGACCATCTTCTCCCAGACCGATGGAGTCGTGGGTAAAGACGAAGATTGAAGGACATTCCATCAAGGCAGCAAGGCGGATTGATGGACGACAATAGTCGGTGAACTGGAGGAAGGAGGCGGCGATGGCTTTGAGCCCGCCGTGAAGCGTGATTCCGTTGACTGCCGCAGCCATAGCGTGCTCTCGAACGCCGTAACACATGTTACGGTTTTCAAACGCTCCAGCCTGGAACGATGGCTCGCCATGTATGGTGGTCAGGTTCGACTCGGCAAGGTCTGCGCTTCCACCCATGAGCCCAGGGAGGACTTTTGCAACTGCATTGAGGACGTCAAAGCCATTCTTTCGAGTTGCGAATGCCTCGGTGAACGAAGGTAAGGAGCTTGTCCATCCTGACGGAAGGTTTCCTTCGATGAGACATTCTAGCTCGGCGGCTTCGGCGGGATGGGCGCTAGCATAGGCATTCCATCGGGTTTCCCAATCGGCGGTCAAAGACTTCCCTGCTTCTTGATTGCACATGAACGAAGCGGCTTCGTCGGGGATATAGAATGTTGGTTCGAGTGGAATTCCCAAGTTTTGCTTCGTTAGGATGACTTCGTCCGGACCAAGTGGCGAACCGTGAGACTTTGCTGAACCGGCCTTGTTGGGTGATCCGAAACCGATTGT
>JAYVHY010000217.1:0-8833 GCA_043770615.1 Armatimonadota bacterium
CCGTGACGAACAAGTATGAGCTGAGGCATATTGATCAAGGATACCGCGATGAAGCAGGGAAGCGGTAGAAGTGAGGGAAGCGAGGAAGATTCCCAACTCAAGCCTACGAAACCTTGACTCCAGCAAAGGCTTCATAGTCTGTGTCGGGCCATTCTTCAAACCCATGAGCTTCGGCTAAAGCCCGAATGTGACCACGGTGATATGACCCGTGGCTGAGTGCATGCTGGATCAGTTGGTAGGTTTGCCACTCGTAGGTTCCATATTCCTCCCAAGACCGTTGGACTTTCGCTCCAAGTTCACACGTTGCAATATATTCTTGCATCTTCGAAATTTGACCCTCCAAATCCGACCTTAAGTCACCCGTTCGTTCAACGTTAGTGCCAGACATTAGGCTGAACCAGTGCCAGTAGCAACCGATGATATGCCCAATCAATTCCTCCGCTTTGGAGGCAAATTGCGCGCCACTGGGCTGCGACGGCGCTTCAATCAGAAATCCGAGCCACTGTTCGTTGGCCCACTTTTCGTACTCCACCAGGTTCAACAAGTGATCGCGTAAATCCATGTTACTTTTGTTCTCCAAACACAAGGCATTGACCACATGGTTCTCCTACTGGCTCGCCGTCGGACGAGGCCAGCTTTCCAGCCAAATAGACGGAATGAATGCGTCCGGTTAGCTCGACTCCATGATAAGGGCTCCAGCCGCACTTCGAATGAAGGCGGTTTTCATCAACGATCCACTTCTTCTTAGGGTCAAATAGAACCAAATCGGCGTCGAATCCAATTTCCAGTTTTCCTTTGCCTTCGATTGCATAGAGTTCGGCTGGACGGTTGCAGAACATCTGAACGACGGTCTCGTATGATATCCGACCCTGGGCCGCGAAGGTAAGCAGAACGGAGATAATCGTTTCGACGCCGGGCATGCCGCTCGGCGAACTTGGGTAAGGCTTGGCTTTTTCTTCTACGGTATGAGGAGCGTGGTCGGAGCCAAAAACATCGAATTGTCCATCGCCCAACGCTCGCCAAATTGCGTCTCGGTGGGAAGCGTCGCGGAGCGGAGGATTCATTTGAGCTTTGGTTCCTAACTGATCATAGCAATCGGGAGCGGCGAACCAAAGGTGCTGAGGAGTCACTTCGCACGTTACCGGAAGCCCCTTGGCCCTTGCAGCGGCAATGAGGGGAAGTTCATCCGATGTCGAGATGTGAAGAATATGTAAGGGTCGTCCCGTTTCTTCACATAACTTGATGAGTCGCTTTGTCGATATCACGGCACTCTCGGCATCCCGAATGAAGGGATGCTCGTGAGGAGTTGGTGTCGAGCTAACGAGACTCTTTCTCTCAATGTTACGGGTTTCGTCCTCAGAGTGGACTGCGATTCTTTTATGCCCATGAGAAAATACGTTCTTCAGATCATCTTGGTTATCGACTAACAAATCGCCGGTCGAGCTCCCAACGAACATCTTTATGCCTGGAGTTCCAGGAAGAAGCTCGTAGGTGCCAAGATCACAAGCATTTGCTGGTGAAGCGCCAAAAAAGAAACCAAAATTTGCCCAGCATCGACCGGTTGCGGATGCTATTTTTTCTGCCAGAGCACCAGGGTTCGTGGTAACTGGGTTTGTGTTGGGCATTTCTAGGAAGCTGGTAACTCCACCACATATTGCCGCCAATGAACCGCTTGCAAGGTCTTCTTTGTGAGTCATTCCAGGTTCGCGAAAGTGAACTTGGGTATCAATTCCGCCAGGCATTAAGTAGAGACCATTCGCGTTGACGATCTCAGTCGCATCGGTGGTTGAGTAGTCGCCAATGCCACATATTCTGCCATCGACGACGGCAATATCGGCATTGGTCAAACCGGAAGGAGACACTAATGTGGCACCACGAATAACAAGGTCAATAATCATTTCCCTATTTTGGAATAGAAAAACTTGCCAACAATGACTTTATGACGTCTCTCTTGTGTTTTCTTGCGATTTACGATGATATCAAGAGTGTTCCTATTGAAGCTGAATTCAATGAAGGCAAGCGAATTTATGCTCAGAAGAAGGGAATAGATCGGACGGAAAAGGATGCGAGAATTGTCATTGGAAAGTGGTTCGACGGGACTAGAATTGAGCCTGTAGAGGAGCTTATCTTTCTTACTCCTGGTTTGCTAAGTCGGTGGTTGGGATATCAAATGTCGGCGGGAGCCGCCAAAGAAGAAATAGAGGCTTCGTGGTCAAAGTGCTCGGCTCAGTTCTCGGGCAAGGGAATAGCAATGATTCGACTTGCCCGATTGTGCACAGTGGACCCTATCGACGCAGATACCGATAACTCGGCAAATCCAGGTGCCTTAGATGAAGTCCAAATTCAGATTCGCCAAGGAACGAAACCTTGGATGCCAGTTATTTTTCGCCTCGTACAAGATGTTCAACAAAGACGACCAGATGAAGTCCTTAGAGAAACTTGGGATCAAGTGCTCGCTAAATTCACGGCATGGCCGAGCAAACCCACTGAGAATGATCTCATTCCCGATATCCGATGGGGGAGGAACCGACGCGTTTCCCTTATTGCCGACATTTCGAAGTTTGAGCTGGGGAGCAAGTGTCAGCTTAAAATCGTGGAAAAGGATCGGACTCGAATCATCCCGTTTTTGTATCCAAAGAGTTAAAATGAATCAGTGCGAGTCGCCACATACAACGCCGCTTCCGTTCGAGCCAGACTTCCGCTATTGGTTCAATGGCTGCAAGAGAATCCTGTCGATGTTCTTGGAATTCAGGAAACAAAAGTCGAGGACGACAAGTTTCCCCGAGCCGAATTTGAAGCACTCGGTTACGAAATAGCTCTCAATGGTCAAAAGGCTTGGAATGGAGTTGCACTCCTTTCGAAACATCCAATGAAGGATGTAGCCAAGGGCTTTGGTGATCCTGACATGCCAGAAGATGCAAGAATCATAGCCGCGACGATCAATGGCGTTCGCATGATCAATACGTACGTGCCAAACGGCAATACGGTTGGCTCGGAGAAGTGGGAATACAAGATGAAGTGGCTCGAGAAGTTTCGGGACCTGCTTGACAGCCAAAACCGCGAGGACCAGCTCCTATGGATGGGAGATATCAACGTTGCCCCACAACCTCACGATGTTTTTGATTCGGCGAAATTGTTAGGTAGTGTTGGTCATCACCCAGATGAGTTTTCTCGGCTGTCAAAGATCGTGTCTTATGGCTTGATCGATCTTTTTCGGGTTCACAATTTTGAGCCAAAGCAATATACGTATTGGGATTTCGTCGTTCCAGGTGCGGTTCAACGGGGCATTGGTTGGCGTATTGACCACATTTACGCGACCGAAGCGCTCGCGGAAAAGTGCAGTTCTTGCGTGATTGATGTCGAAGCAAGGTTGCGGGAACGACCCAGTGACCACACGTTCGTTATCGCTGAATTCGAGGACTAAGGAACAAGCTGTTTACGGACGATTCGCATGAGGTTTCGTGCTCCTCTTGTTGGAGTCTGAATGAGGAAGAACTCATCATCATAGGCTTTGATTGGGTCTAGAAATGCTTCTCCGCGTTCCCAACTAAGGGCAAGGTAACGCTCCAATATCTCGCGAACAAGTTGAAGCTGATCACTCGAAACCGGATGGGTATCGAAGTCAGGAATTCCGGCTTTTGCAAGTCCGTAGGTGCTAAATGTGTTATCTTCATTGGCAACCAGGCGAACGTGAAATTCCAGTTTGGTTACATTAAAGTTCTTTCGCAGAATTTCCGCGAGTTCTTCTTTCGTTCTTAGCGTTCCGTTTGTCTTGTCGAGAATCCAATTTGACTGGGTAATTTCTGCCGCTGCATCAGCAGCGTGCATTAGGAATTGAAGATGGCGTTTATCCTTGAGTTTCGTGGTGCTAACGTATTGCAACTTAACGATTGAATGAAAGGAACCTACGTCCTTTACGAATTCGTGGTGGTCCGCAATCGATTCGGGCAGTAGTCGACCCTCGAACAACTTTTGGTTCTTTTTTTGCAGGAGGAGGGCAATTTTGAGACGGATATCACTCAAAACCAGACCCTCGGCTCCCCCAACCGGGTTAGCGCCTTGCTGGACGTAAGGATTTTCTCCTACGAGTCGAACCATCAGTTTTTCGGTGCTGGGTAATTCTAGAGATTTGGAATAGACCCAGTACTCGGCGTGAGCCAGATACTTTGGCATGCCCTTGAAGGTGAAATAGGCATAGCCAGCGAACACAGCAGCAACAAGAAAAAGCCCGATGGTCAGGATGATCATGGTCCGACTCCGCTGGTCCATCTTACCGCTGCCTGAATTTCTGGCGTATCGAGCGATGAGTAACACCAGCGGCACAAGCCGGCTTCGTTGACATTCGGTCGGCAACAGAGCATGCAGCTATCGGTTTCTCTTGCGAAATATACGATTTTCTTGTTGCCAAGAGAATAGAGCAGTTCGCTTCTTGGAATCCCTTCTGGGTTCTGCCTATCCATCAATTTTAAGTGTACCGGTTAGCGCCTGAGGAGCCAATGCGCAATGTTGTCAATAGCCACTGGTAATCTCGCAGGATGCGAATATTGGAGTCGGTTCTTTATGCAGAGGACCTAGTAGCTGCCAGGAAATTTTACGTCGGAGTGTTGGAGTTGGAGGAGATATCTTTCGACGGTGATCGAGATCTCTTTTTACGATGTGATGGAAGCATACTGATCATCTTCAAAGCCAGTCGAACTAAAATTCACGACAGCATGGTTCCGCCTCACGGTACGGTTGGCGCGGGTCACTTAGCATTTTCGGCAACCGAGCAAGAAATTGAAAGTTGGAGATCAAAGCTCACGAAGTTCGGCGTCGATATCATTGACGAGATTCATTGGAAGAATGGGGCGCATTCAATCTACTTCAACGACCCAGCGGGAAACGTGCTGGAATTGGCTACGCCGTGCCTGTGGGCATAAAAAAGCGGTTGGCAAAAGATGCCAACCGCTCATTTGTTCTCAGTTTAGAAGCTCTTCGTGTCTAGAACTTCAACCGTTCCGTTTAGTACCTCGGTTCCGATCTTCAACTTAACTTTGTAGACTCCGGCGGTTGCCATTGCTCCATCAAGGCGAGGATTCCAATCGTACCGATTGAGACCTTTCTTGAGTTTCATGTCCGATCCGCTGGCTACGTTTAGCTCAGCCATTCCTGGACCTTGAAGGGAGAGAGAGACCGTACTTTCGTCTTTCACATCTTCAGTCAAATAATAGTAGATTCGAGCCATTGGCTGAGTGTTTCTGCTCTTGTAGAACTGGTCGCCCGAGAGTCCGTCACCCGTGATGACTGGCATCCGGATTCCCGGTGAAGATCCGAGGAGGGTGTTCTTTTTGGGCATGCCTTCAGTCAAGCCTTCGAGAGCAGAAATATCAATTGTCCAAAGTGCTCTACCATGAGTTGCGATGACAAGGTCGTGCATCGTTGGATGAACCCTGACGTCGTGAATAGCTACAGTTGGGAAGTTCCCCCTGATTCGACTCCAGGTCTTACCCAGGTCCACGCTGAACCTGAGAGACATTTCTGAACCGAGGATCAACAGATTTGGATTCTGCTCACCTTCACGAATAACGTAGAGGCTATCCCAATCGGAAAGTCCGTTTGACAAAGATCGGAAGGTCTTTCCTGCATCTTCACTGACGAATAGGTAAGGTTTGAAGTCATTGCTTCGGTGCCCATCGACAGCTACGTACAGCCGGTCTTTTTGGTATTTTGACCATGTGACTCTACTTACCCAGTTACCTTTCGGAAGCCCAGGTAGGTGCGAAGTAACATCATCCCATGTTTGACCGTTGTCCGATGTCACGTTAACCAATCCATCATCCGTACCGCAAGCGATTCGCCCCTTGACCATTGGTGATTCATCAATGGTCACAATCGTACAGTGAGCTTCGGCACCGGTATCTTCGGGGTTTACGCTTACTCGTTTTGCAATTTCGATGCGCTTGATCTTCCATGGATTCATGGTCGTCAAATCAGGTGAAAGGGCTCTGAACGAATCGCCTCGATTATTTGATACCATTAGTCGGTTTGATCCGATGTAGATGGTTTTGTTATCGTGAGGGCTTATGTGAATAGGAGTATTCCAATTGAAGCGAAGGGTTTCGCCGGCAACGGAAGGTCGAAGACCTCGTCGGGCACCGGTTTTTCGATTCGTCCGCTGTACTGCTCCACCTTGGCTTTCGCTGTACACCCATTCAGACTCAACTCGATCAGCTTCGGCATAGAATCCATCTCCACCGTTTAGGTTAACTGCATCGATTGGATTGACATATCCTCGAGGATGCTGGGTCGGAAAAGCCCATCCGCCGTTGTCCTGAAGACCGCCGAATACCCAATAAGGAACCTGGCCGTCAAACGAAACAGCATAGAACTGGCCAACTGGCAACGTGTTGTGGTGATACCAAGTCTTTCCCCAGTCTCGAGACTGATAGACGCCGCCATCACAACCGGTAATTAAGTGGCCAGAATCCTTTGGATTGATCCACATAACGTGGTGATCGGCGTGGATGACATTTGGCGCTAGGTTTGCCCATGTCTTGCCAGTGTCACCCGTTACTTGTAGGTTCAGTCCGCCAATATAAATCCGCTTGGGATCGTTGGGATCAAAGTTGGGGTTTGAGAAGTAAAACGGACGAGGATTGTGCTGCCGAATGAACTGCCACGTTTCGCCTTTGTCATGACTCATAAACATACCACCACCATTCATCTGAGTTCCGTTTACTTGCGTCATCCGCGGGTCTGGCTTTTGTTCAGGCTTTTTAGCTTCAGGTTTCTTCGGATCCTGCGGCTTTACGGCTGCTGCTGGGGGAGGGGTTCCACCTTGCTGGACATACTGGTCTTCGTACAGGCCCTCTTCTTCGTCGCTGTTTGCGACTCGAACTGGAGCGCCAGGAACGCGATATTCAACCGTGGCTAAAAGAATGTTCGGATCTTTAGGATAAACACTCACGGCAATACGCCCAAGATCACCAGTTGGCAGTCCATTTTTGAGTTGCCGCCAGGTCTTCCCAGCGTCCGTCGACTTAAACAGACCTGATTCCATGCCGCCGCTTTGGAAAAGAAAGGCAGTGCGAACTCGATCCCAAGCGCAGGCATATAGTGTATTTGGATCAGTTGGATCCATGTCTAAGTCGACTACGCCGGCTCGATTGCCTTGGGTAAACATCAAGTTCCAGGTCTTTCCGCCGTCAACTGTCTTGTAGACGCCGCGTTCATCGCTTCGTCCCCAAAGTCTTCCAACTGCCGCAACATAGGCGATGTTTGGATTAGTTGGGTGAACGATTACTTTGCCTATGTGTCTCGTATCCGTTAGTCCAACGTGCTTCCAAGTTTTTCCGGCATCAATAGATTTATAGACTCCGTCGCCCCAGGCGACCGAGTTGCGGCTTGATTGCTCTCCAGTTCCTAGGTATATAACGTTCGGGTTTGACTTTGAAAGGCCGATTGAGCCCATACTAACGCTTCCACCGTAGTCGAAGATACACTCGAAGGTTGTTCCCCCGTTCACTGTCTTCCAAAGTCCGCCCGAAGCGCTTGCAACGTAGAAGATGTTTGAGTTTGATTCTTGGACGGCGATGTCCATGATCCTTCCACTCATGTTTGATGGCCCAAGTTGTCGAGGTTGAAGTTGGCTGAGGATGTCAGCCAGGGGACCTTCACTAGTAACGGGGTACTTTTTTTCACCGGTTACAAATTGACCAAAAGAACTGGCCGCGAGGAACGTGAGAATAATTGCAGAGTATTTCATTGCGATTGATATCGGGTTTACCCGGTTACTGATTTCATTTTTGCTTACCTGGAAAACTTATGGGGGAATTTTGCATTTACCCTACATAACTGATACGATTAGATCGACAATTCAATCTGGTAGGGAAATTACTGATGAGTTTTGATTTGGGTTCACTTATATCTCCGGGCACGCTATTGGGCACGGGAATTGGCTTTGGAATATCACTTTTGGCGGATAAAGTCCTGAAGAAGGGTGGTTCTGCTGAGTTTGGTTCTGACATTGATCAGACAAAAATTGCTGCTTTGCAGGCGAAAATTGATGCCGATAGGGAAAGCCAAGGTAAGGTTGACGAAGTCCATGCTTATGCTCGTCAGCTTGAAGAGAAAATTCAGCAGCTAGAAAGTACGTCCGATTCAGCTGATTCCCAACTCAGAGTAAAAGTTCTCGAAAAGCAACTTTCGGAGAAGGCAGACCTTGAATCAAAACTTGCAGTCGCTCTTCAACAGCTTGAAGACTATAAGGC
The DNA here is from genome assembly GCA_043770615.1 of Armatimonadota bacterium. Lineage (GTDB taxonomy): Bacteria > Armatimonadota > Fimbriimonadia > Fimbriimonadales > Fimbriimonadaceae > Fimbriimonas. The sequence goes on from JAYVHY010000217.1 coordinate 8,250, forward strand.
TAAAGCGGAAATGTACGATACAGTATTAGGAGCAACTCCCGAACCTAAACCTGCTCCAGTTTTTGAACCTGTTGTGGCTGCGGAACCAGAAGTCGAACCGATTTTTGCCACAGAACTAGAGCCGGAAGCTGAAGCTGAACTTATTCCTGCACCGGAAATTGAATCCGAAATGCCAGCAGCCTTTTTTGAACCTGAACCTGCTCATGAGGAATTGGCCCCAGTTGCGATTGCCCAAGAAATGCCACCGGTATCACCTGCTGCCGTTGAAGTAGACTCGATTGCGGCGGTTGCATTAGCAGCCGAAGAAGAAGTTCCTGAAATGACAGTTCACGAAAACCAAGGAACTATCCAGGGTCAAGCGTCACCAGTCGGGTCTACTGCCCCTGCCATTGACGACCGACCTGCCCTTCGAGTTGAAACCAATCCGATCATTGATGTAAAGGACCCTCTCGAAAAAATCGAAGGAATTGGCCAGGTTTACCAAACCAAGCTTTATGAAGCTGGAATCAAGACGTTTGCTCAGTTAGCTGCCGCATCACCAAGTCGGATTACGGAAGTTGTAGAGCCACAAAACTGGCAAACCA
>JAYVHY010000218.1:0-21294 GCA_043770615.1 Armatimonadota bacterium
ATCTCGGCCGTTTCTTCCTTGGTGAATCTATCGTTGGACACGTTGAGTAGATTTTAGGTTACTTCAACTGGTGAAGTCAATTTGACTTGAATGGGAAGAAAGTTGGAGGTGCCGGGCGGATTCGAACCGCCGAATAACGGTTTTGCAGACCGACCCCTTAGGCCACTTGGGCACGGCACCCCTAAAGAGAATCTATATTATGTCACGATTTGGCGGCGGGAATTGGGCAAGCCTTGGTTCCGAACCACTTATATCGATATTTTGCGACCACACCATACCAATATTTGGTCACTCGTCGCACAAGCCTATTGTTTCTAAGGGGATATATCCACCGGAGATACCAAGGGGCGACCTTCGTAGATTCCAAGAAGCCGTCGTAACCGATGTGAGGCTCGCCGTTGATTTCTAGAACCAGACCCTCAAGTCCATAACCTTTGGCGATTCCTTCGTCTGATTGAAGAATATCGACGTGAAGAGGCTGACCGGCGCGGGCGGCCCATTTTTCCAGCTTCAGCTGACTTGTGTGGCAGAGATTACACCCGCCGTCATAGTAGAGCGTCCATTGCTCCATCACTTATATCCTACGCTTAATGACGGTTGGCTGAGGCAGGTTTTGAAGGGAATGTTTATGAAAACTGGCAATCGGTGGGTTTAGGTTTTGCTTTTCGCAAGTTGCTCGAACTTTCAGAATCCTAGGAGGAATACTCCCTTTGATTGAAACGGACTTTCCTCCTTCGCACATGCTTTGCTATGGCGGACAGCTCAGCCCTAAAATTTGGAAACTACCAGACCTGGCATTGCAGAGCGTGTTGCATGGATAAAATTGGACCACACTCTTTTAGCATCGGGAAACGATTTTCGCTTAGAAGTTATTCGGTATTCCTGAATATGGAACGAAAATCGGCATTCCCGGTGCATCCAATTTCGTATCAGTCGCGTCCGTGCTGAGTCTTTTTAGCTCCAGCCGCGTCCGTTTAACACTCTCATCAATGGTGGGAAATTCAGGGCTCTGTTGATCGCACGCACCTTTGCTAAGATTCACCTCCCTCGCCAAGCTCACCACTCTTTCGATTAATTCTTTGGAGTGGTTTCGCTTGCCTTCTGGCTGCTTCGCAGTTCTCCCTTCTAGGGGAGACTTTTGATCCAGGCAATTGATAGTTTGAGTTTATTAGAAAGCTTGCTTAATTTAGAGTCCAATAGTTGATTGCGAGCATACTAAAGGTACATGGTGCGACTCGGTCAACTTCGTTCAATTCGCGCTCTAAAGTTTCTCTTTGAGCCCGAGTCGAAGTTCTATCGAGTCTTTCGATATCGAGATTTTCGTTATCTCTGGTTAGGAGCTTTCCTTTCGTTTATTGGCTCCTGGATCCAAAATGTCGGACAAGGCGTTTTGATTTATGATATGACCGGAAGCAAAGAACGGCTCGCGTTGGTGTCGTTCCTCTCGATGGTGCCAGTGACAATCTTTGGTCCATTTGCAGGAAGCTTCGTCGACAAAATGAACAAGCGAGCGCTCTTGGTTTGGAGCCAAGTCCTCTTGGCTTGCTCCGCACTTTTGATCGCGTACTTAGCATGGACAAAGCTCATTCGGGTTGAGCATTTGTTCATTGCAGCCGTGTTTAATGGGACGATTTCATGCTTTGAGATGCCGGTCCGGCAGGCGGTCATCAGTTCGTCGGTTTCGAAAGAGGATTTGCCACTCGCCATTCCATTTCAAGGGCTGACATTTAACCTGGCCCGGGTCGTTGGTCCAGCGGTTGCGGCACTTATCTTGACGCACTTCAATGTGGCAACGTGCTACTTGGTAAACGGCATATCATTCCTGGCGCTGATTTTTGCGACTCTGACAGTTCGATCTGACCTTAGTGCTAAGGCAGACCAAGCCAGCCAAATGGTTGACCTTATAATCGAAGGATTTAGGTACACATGGCGAGACAAACGGTTGAAGATGCTCTTCATGCTTGAGACCGGAGTTTCATTCTTCGCCTTGTTTTATTTGGCTCAGATGCCAGCAATTGCCCACGAAATGCTCGGGCTGGACAAAGGCGGCGTTGGCATTGTGACAACTGCGGTTGGCATTGGCGCGATTCTGGCTCTGGTCGTTACTTCGAAGACTTCGGATATGCATATCAAGGGAACACTTATCCGTGTTGCGGTAACGACCGCGGCAATAGGACTTCTCCTCCTTTCGTTTGTTCACAGCATATGGGTTGCGTTTCCAATTCTCGTTTTGCTGGGCATCAGTAACGTCACTATTTTCAATACGTGCAATTCGTTATTTCAATTGATCGCTCCCGAGCAACTTCGTGGTCGAGTCATTTCGATGCACATTTGGGCATTGAGCGGGATTGGTCCGCTGGGAATTTATCCATTTGGTTGGCTCGCTCAGCACTATGGTCTGCCGTTTTCATTGCGAATTGCATCCATACTTACCATTGGAGTTGCCGCGTGGGCATGGTTAAAGAAGGTCTCACTTGAGGCAAAATAGAAGGACGAATGTCTCGACGCAATCGCGATGATTTTTTTTGGCAAGGAGGAGCGGACCTCAACAAACTAACCGAGGAGCTTTCCAGTCTCCGACCAAAGCTTGCGTCAAACCGAAGTTGGGAACCGCTCGTTGACTTAACTGAGGAAACTACGAGACTCGTTTTGAAAGCGGAAATAGCCGGAGTAACGTCTGATGAAATTGAATTAAGCTACGTTGCCGAGCGACATGCAATTCTTTTAAGGGGAGAAAGGACTGAAGATGTTGAATCAGATGAAGACCGAAGAGGCGTATTTCAATTAGAGATCCTCTATGGACGATTTGAACGAGAAATCGCCCTGCCAGAAGAAGTCGCGATTGATGTCTCGAACATTCGTGCATTGTTCCGCACTGGAATCCTCATCGTTTTGATACCGAAAGAGGTTACGACAATCCAACAAGTTGTGATCGAAACACTATAATGGCCGAACTTAAATTACCAATTGAAGAGCAGATTCCGGAGCCAGAGGAGCAGTACGCTCCGAAGGTTCATGACGTCATGCCGGAAGAAGAGGATCGAAAGCCGATCGTTCCGGATGAAATCAGCATTCTTCCCCTTCGCGACAGCGTGATTTATCCGATGCTCATTGCGCCATTGAGTATTACTCGTGAAGCTGGCGTTAAGCTCATTGACGATGCGGTCAGCGGCAACAATCGAGTGATCGGAGTCGTGGCTCAGCGCGATCCGCAGTTGGATGAGCCGGGTTTTGAAGGCGTTCATGAATATGGGTGTGCGGTTATCATTCGAACACTCGTTAAGCTCCCCGATTCGGTGAGACTAATCGTCCAAGGTATTCAGCGATTTAGAATTGTCGAACGAATTACAGAGGCTCCTTACATGAGAGCCAGAATTGAGGTCATCGACGAGCCGGTTGTATTAGAAGAAGGCGCGGAAGAAATCGAAGCTCTCCGCCGAACCGTAGCGGCTATGTTTGAGCAAGCTATTCGGCTTTCTCCGGGATTACCGGATGAATTGCGTTCATTGACTCAGGCCGTCAATGAGACGAACGTAATGGCTGATTTGGTTGCGGCTCATATGCACTTAAGCGTAGAGGACAAGCAGAAAATCTTAGAGACCAATGAACTTGAAGATCGGCTAAAGCAGCTTCTTGAAATGTTGGTACGAGAAGTTCGCGTGTTGGAATTGACGTCAAAAGTTCAGACTGAGGTCAATACCGAACTGAGCAAGAGCCAACGGGAATATTATCTCCGCGAGCAGTTGAAGGCAATTCAGCGTGAACTTGGTGAAGGCGATGAACGGGGAGAGGAACTCGATGATCTCCGGCTGAAGATTGAGCAAGCGAAGTTGCCAGAAGAAACTCTGAAAGAAGTTAATCGCGAGTTTGATCGGTTGAGGAGAATCAATCCAAGTTCGCCCGAATATTCGGTCGCCAGAACTTATGTTGAAACGATCGTTGCTTTGCCTTGGGACCAGGCGACGGTTGATAACTTGGATCTTCAGCACTCGATGGAAGTTTTGAACGGTGACCACTTTGGTCTCGAAAAAATTAAGGACCGAATTATTGAGTTCTTGGCGGTTCGAAAGGTGAAAGGAACTGGCGTCATTCGACAACCTATCCTTTGCTTCGTTGGACCTCCTGGGGTTGGAAAGACTTCCCTTGGAAGGTCAATAGCCGACGCTATGGGTCGAAAATACACTCGATTGTCTTTGGGTGGAATGAGGGATGAAGCCGAGATTAGAGGTCACCGGAGAACTTATATTGGGGCACTGCCTGGTCAGGTTATTCAGGGCATCAAGCGAGCAGGAACGAACAATCCGGTCGTGGTTCTAGACGAAATTGACAAGTTGGGAAGCGATCAGCGCGGAGACCCATCGTCAGCGTTGTTAGAAGTTTTGGATCCGGAACAGAATTCGACGTTTCGGGATCACTACCTCGATACTCCGTTTGACTTGTCCAAGGTGTTCTTTGTTGCGACGGCAAACCGGCTCGATACGATTCCGGCTGCGCTTCGTGACCGAATGGAGATCATCGAACTTGGTGGGTACACCGAAGAGGAGAAGACCGAAATTGCCGTACGGCACTTGATTCCTAAGCAGATTAAGGAGCACGGACTTCGTCCCGCCCAGATTGTGTTTAAGCGTGAAGCTGTCTTGAAATTAGTCAGACATTACACTCGCGAGGCGGGAGTGCGAAACCTTGAACGAGAGATTGGCAGTGTGGTTCGTAAAGTCACCCGCCAAGTTGCGGAAGGTCGCACCAGCAAGATGACCGTCACTGAGCGTTATATCGAAACCGCGCTTGGCTCACCTCGATATTTGCATGACTTGATAAAGGAACGGAAGATTACGCCGGGTATTGCGGTTGGCTTGGCTTGGACTCCGGTCGGGGGTGATGTATTGTTTATCGAAACCACCAAGATGCCGGGGACAAAAGGACTGATAGTTACGGGTCAACTTGGCGACGTGATGAAAGAGTCGATTACGGCAGCCTTAAGCTATATTCGATCTCATGCGGCAACCTTAAAAATCGACTTAGAAGAGTTTGAAAAGAACGACATCCATGTTCACGTTCCGGCGGGAGCGGTTCCGAAAGATGGTCCAAGCGCGGGCGTGACGATGTTGACTGCTTTGGTATCTCTTTTTACCGGCCGAGTTGTGCGCCCTCGATTGGCGATGACCGGTGAAATTACTCTCTCTGGTCAAGTTCTTCCGGTTGGAGGCATTAAAGAGAAAGTATTAGCGGCTCAGAGAGCCGGGGTTGAGTCCTTGATTTTACCAGAGCAGAATCAGAAGGACTATTATGAGGAAATCCCGAATGACATTCAAAAGCTGTTGTCAGTCCAGTTCGTGAATCGGGCTGAGCAAGTGCTGAAATACGCTTTGGAGAAGTAATTCGATGTTGGAGACTCCAACGAGAGGGCGGTTTCATAAGGAAGAACGATTTCTGGTTTTTGAACCAGAGCCGCTCTATTTGATGCTTGTCTTTGCTTGTATCGGGTGTGGAACTGCTGCCTTTTTCTATGGGATGTTTGTTCATGACATGTGGTTCCTACTCGTTGGACTTTCGGTAGGTCTTTCGGGTTTGTGGGCAAATCTGTCGTTAGTCCGGATTCGGATGGATTTGAAGAGCCGAACCTATCGCCGCAGGCAGGGTCCAGGTTTTATTCCGCGACTTTGGCAAGGTTCGATTGACGAACTGGATGCTTTGGTCGTGGTAGCGGAAGCTTCCATGATCGCTCCTGGCTCATTTCGATACCACCTTGTTCTTCATTGGAAGCATAATCGCGCGCCCTTGATGGTGCTCGAGTCAGAAGTTCGCGCATCACCCGCCGGACCTCAGGTAGGAGGCACAATGTTAGTAGCAAAGGCTACGAAATATGCTTCCTCGATGAAAGTGCCGGTATACGATAACACTCACTATCTTAGTCCTTGTCCGATTACAGTTTGGTCTTAGAAAGGTTTACCGTAAGCCAGCAACACTCGGTGAGCGATCTCAAAAAAGATGATGAGTCCAGTTGCATCAACAAATGTCGAAATGAATGGAGCGCTCATGACTGCGGGGTCAATGCCTAATCGCTTCGCTGCCATTGGCAGGACTGAACCAACGCAAGTTGCCCAAACGATAATGCAGGGCAGCGAAAGTCCAATGGTTAAAGAGAAGTATATTGGTTGGCTCCAACCAATGAAGGGAAGGCCTGCCCTCGCCATACCCAAGGCACCCAATGTAAGCCCGATAATGCCTGCAACCGCAAACTCACGCCGAATAACTCGGAACCAGTCTTTCGATCGGACATCCCCAAGCGCTAAGGCGCGTGTGATCGTCGTTGTGACTTGTGATCCGGCATTGCCGCCGGCCCCGATTAGAAGGGGGACAAACAACTGGAGCTTAGCGATCAAAGCGAGTGATTCATCGTTGCCTCCGCTTGCCTTTGAGCCTAGATAGTATCGAAGCACACTACCGGTAAAGAACTCAGCAATGAACAGGATAAGGAGCCAAGGTAGCCGACGTTTGATGAGCTCGGTTATTGACAGCGAGAGATAATTTTCGGCATCACCAGTAACCGCACCAAGCATCAGTACGTCTTCGGTCTGTGCTTCTTCAAGAATTTGTTGGGCGTCATCGGCGGTGACGATGCCGAGCATTCTGCCTCGATCGTCGAGGACGGGTAGGGCGGAAAATCCGTACCGGGCAAGGGTTCTGGCGACTTCTTCTTCCGGCATGTTCGCCGGGACTGTGATAATGTCTTCGACCATGACGTCGCGGGTAAGGCTGCTAGGTTGGGCGCGGATAACTCGCTTCAAGGTAAGGAGCCCAAGCAAGTGTCGGTCCTCACTTAGGACATAGATGTAGTTGACCGTTTCGAATTCCTCATCGTTCGTATTCCGAATTAAATCGAGCACGTCGCTCATCGTGTCCGTCGCCGCCACCTCTACGAAGTCTTCGGTCATGAATTGACCAGCTGAGTCTTCGGGATAGCTTAGAAGTCGCCGGATTTCTTGGGCATCCTGATCTGGAATGACGTGAAGGAGAGCTTCAAATCGTTCGGGAGACAAGCTATCTCTGAGCCCTAAGGCGTCGTCCATCGGGAGGATATCGAGGTAGTGAGCAACAGTAGTATCCGGAAGTTCCGCGATGATTGTTCGCGAAGTGTCTTCCGGAAGTTCGATAAGAACATATGCGGCGGTTTCTGCGTCAAGCTTGCGCAAGATTGCGAGACCTATTTCGAGGTCGCTCCGTTGAATTGCGTCAGCAAGATCCTCCGGGCGAAAATTGGCGAGGGTGTCTCGTACTTTGTATTTATCTTCTTCCAGCGCGAGGCTAGGAAGGCGATCCACTAGGGCTTGCTCATCGGTTCTCATGACGTATTCCTGATCTACTTGTGTGGATCACGTCAGAGTTTGAGTGATCCTAGTTTGGTCTGCTTGGTTCCATGTTGGTATCCCCAATTTTTCAAAATTGACTGGGGTATGCGGTTAATATTGGCACGGTATCCAAACTAAAAGATACTTAGAAAGGAAATTTCCCGTAATTTAGGCTAATTCGCTAGCAATTGCCTTCCAAAGTGCGGGATTGACCGTTTTCGGTATGATTTCGAGGATTTTCTTCGATTGCCGCTCGTATCGTCTTAATTTCTCGCCATTTCTCGTTACCTTGGCTTGTCGAAGATTGGCTAAACGATCGGCTAATTTTACTTTTTGGGCATCGGCGGACATTGCGGAGATGTCGGCTAACAGGAGGTTTGACCGAAATTGCCAGAGGTCTTCTTTGGGGAGAGCATCGGCTTCTTCCTCGGTCGGCTCAGTTCGCGTGAGTTCCTGGACAAGAAGGGATACTCGAAATCCAAATTCCAGTTCAATTTCCGCAGGAAGGGTGTCGGTCTCTTCGAGGACGTCGTGAAGCATTGCTACGCATAGCAACTCGACATCCGTAACTTCGCCGACGTATCGTAAGAGAGTGCAGACCTCTACTGGGTGAGTTGAGTAGGGCAGGCCAAAACTGCCGTCGCGGTAGTCCCCATCATGTGTTTCGACAGCGAATCGCAAGGCTTTTGACAAAAGACTATACGGCATGACTGATTATGCAACCATTATTAAGATATGGTTCGAACTTTTGCCGCCGCTGACATTGGCAGTAACACTGCTCATCTGTTGGTGGCTGCTACGGACGGCGAGTTGGTGATGCGAGTCGATAATCTTAATGAATGGATTGGGCTTGGAGAAGTCGTCACGCGCCATGGTGAGATCCCCAAAGATGTTATGGAAATGTTAAGCCTTGCGGTTAAGGAGTTTAAACGCATTGCGGTGAGCAAAAAAGTCGACGGTTTCTACGTCTTTGCTACGGAGGGAACGAGGCTGGCCCGAAACCACGCCGCCGTTATAGAAAAGATTTTTAAGGAGACTGGTGTCCAAGTTGAGATCATTACACCCGCCAAGGAAGCTCAACTGAGTTTTCGAGGCACACAACTAGATACTCGGAATTTAGGTGCGAAGATCTTGTTTGAAGTTGGTGGCGGTAGCGCTCAGGTTGCCATTATTGATGATGATAGGATTGTGGAGCAGGTCTCGTTGCCGTTAGGAACTGGAAGGATTACAGCTGAAACCGGACTAACCAATCCATGTCCGGATTATGCATTAGTAGCAGCTGAAAATTATATAAATCGAGTTCTGCGAAATTGCCCAATAACTACTCAGGGAAAGCTGGCAGTCGCTTCGGGAGGAGTTGGTCGTGGCCTTTGGCGTGCATTGCATCCAGATGGTGAAAAGATGCTTTCGAGGTATGAGATTCAATATTTGAGTAAATCAGTTCAATCTCTTTCGGTAGATCGCATTGGGTCTCGTTTTAATGTGAAGACCAAGCGGGCTGGCACGATACTGCCAGGGAGCTTGGTCTATTTGGCACTCATGAAATACTTTGGAGTTGAGGAGTGTTTGATCAGTGAGTTTGGCGTTCGAGAAGGAGCAATTCTTGAGATGGCGGCCGGGAGAATTGCAGTTTGAGTAAAGCTAAGAAGAAGTCGATTGAAACCCATGATTCAAAATATCTGAATCGAGAGTTGTCGTGGCTCAACTTTAATGAGCGAGTTCTCCATGAGGCTGAGGACTCCGAAAATCCCTTGCTCGAGCGACTCAAATTTCTTTCAATTTTTGAGTCAAATCTAGATGAATTCTATATGGTGCGGGTTAGTGGCCTGATCGAACAGGTTGAAGCTGGAGTCCAGACTCTTTCGCCGGATGGCTTGTCACCCGGGGATCAGCTTGAAGCGATTGCCGAACGAGGTCTTCCGCTTCGACAACGAGCGGCAAGAATTCTGGTTGACGATGTTATTCCGCAGCTTGATAAGTCGGCAATCCATTTTAGAAAAATTGATTCATTGCGTCCCGAGAAGCTTGAGGAGTTGGATGAATTCTTTACTTCTGAAGTGTTTCCGTTGTGTACGCCCTTGGTGCTATATCCCGCTGTCTCGGTACCATTTATCTCGAATCGATCGCTCAACATCGTGGTTGAGCTTGGCGGTCCTGGCGAGGAGCCACGCCTGGCGAGAGTAAAGGTTCCGACGGTTATTGCTCGGGCCATTCGGTTGACCCCTAAACGAAACGACTTTGTCTTCTTGGAAGATCTGATTATTCGCAATATCAGCAGCTTCTTTCCGGGGCTGTTTATTCGTGGCGCTTACTTGTTTAGAGTTTTGCGTGATGCAGACGTTGAAATTCGCGAATTAGAGGCTGCAGACCTTATCTCAACGATTGAGGAAACTATTCGCCTTAGGCGGTTTGGCGACCCGGTGCTGTTGCAAGTGCAAACAAACATGCCGCAAGAGACGAAACTGTTACTTCTGCGATTGCTGAGTCTCGATCCCGAGGACTTGATGGTCATTGATGGAATTTTGGGAATGGAGGTTCTTTGGGAGTTCGCGAAGATTGATAAGCCTAGCCTGAAGTATCCGCCTCATCATCCGTTTGTTCCCGAGCAACTTGCCACCCACAAATCAATCTTTGAGCACGTTGCTCAAAGGGATGTCCTTCTTCATCATCCGTACGATTCATTCCGTCCGGTGGAAGAATTTGTCGGTTCGGTTGCCGAAGATCCAAAAGCATTTGGAATCAAGATTTCTATGTATCGAGTTGGAACCGAGTCACGGATTGTTGAGAGCTTACTGGATGCAGCTGAAAAAGATAAGCAAGTTGCAGCAATGGTTGAATTGAAAGCTCGGTTTGATGAGAGCAATAACTTGGTTTGGTCGAGAGCGCTTGAACGAGCTGGAGTTCATGTCACCTACGGATTTTCCGAGATGAAGACCCACGCTAAGCTGTGTTTGATTGTGCGGCGAGAAGCAAATGGTCTTCGGAGCTATGCTCATATCGGTACGGGTAACTACAATCCGGTGACTTCGCGCCTTTACACAGATCTTGGTTTGTTCACTTGTGACGAAGACATTACTCAAGATATTGCTGAGTTGTTTAACTATCTAACCGGCTTCAGTAATCAATCTCAGTATCGAAAGCTACTAGTCGCTCCGGTCAATCTCCGCGAAGGAATACTTGAGAAGATTCAGCGAGAAATCCTTAACAAGAAGGCGGGCAAGCCGGCTCGAATTATTTGGAAAGTGAACGCGCTTGTTGACCCGGAAGTGATTGAGGCTTTGTACGAAGCTTCGATAGCTGGTGTGAAAATTGACTTGATTGTGCGTGGAGTCTGTTGCCTCCGGCCAGGGGTTAAGGGAATGAGTGAAAACATTTCGGTTATGTCAGTGATCGGAAGATTTTTGGAGCATAGCCGCATCTATTGGTTTGAGAATGACAAAGATCCTGAGGTCTATATTGGGAGCGCGGACGTCATGCGAAGAAACCTTGATCGTCGGGTCGAGGTGCTTGCTCCGGTACTCGATTTTGGTCTCAAACTTCATATTCGAAGTCACATCTTAGAAAATAGCTTGTCGGACACCCAGAAGTCCTGGAATCTGAATTCACAAGGCAACTATACGAAAGGCAAAAAGAAAGGTGTCGCAGAATTGAACTCTCAAGAGTGGTTTATGCAACATCCAAGTTCTAAATCATGTTTTCGAACGTAAAATGAAACAGTGCTTGCATGGCTGATATTCAACCAAGTCCAAACCCCTGATTTCGAGTTTGATGTTCGATCGCGGCAGGGGCTCACTGTGACCGCGAAAGGGATTCCGATCATTAAGGGTTCTGGGTTCCAGTATTACGCTCCGGGTTGGTCGAAAGGATATTACAGCAGTAGCGGTGCGGACCAACAAATTAGGCGTCTGGACGGCAATACGATTGAAGCTAAATTTAGTGGCGGTGGCGCCGATGGGGTTATCACTTATCTCAAACAAGACAACCACTTGATTGTTGACTATGACCTTAATTGGGGAAGCAATGAAGCGGCTCAAATTGAACTCAATCATGGCTTGGTTTGGGTTCCGCCATTTCAAAATGGTCGAGTTAGCCTGGACGGAGCAGTGCGAAGCTTGCCGCAGTTGCCACCGGTTGGGAGCCTAGACAAGCGTGCCCTGGGCAAGCCGGCGCTCGAATCAATTCTCAGCGGCGCGACAACAACCTTGGCGATAAAGTCTAGTGAGTCCGTGGCGACCTTCGATGGTCGAGATTATGATCAGGTTTGGGCAGAGGCGGCTCCGGTTTATTGGCAAGGAATCTTGGCCCTCCCGGTCAAAAAAGGAAACTCAACTAAAGTTCATGTTGAGTACACGATATCAACGCTAGATCAGGTCAAGGCTGAACCAAAGAAGTTGTCTATTGCTCCTTCGCAGATTAAGAATGGAGTCCTGCCCGACGAATCGATTCCGGCGCTGATTCCTAACCCCAAGATGTCGATTCTTGATTGGAAGAATACGCTTACAATTAGCAACCTGTGGAAGTTGCCGGCCGGGCGACCAAAGTTCTTTGATCTCTTCCGGTCTGAATTGGAAAAGCGATTCGAGATGCCTGAAGTAGGCTCGCTCGAAAATCGAGTTTCGTTCGACGGCGGAATGTCGGATTTCAGGAAACGGGAGGGGATGTATCACATCAAGATTACGAAGGACTCTATCTCGGTGTACGGTCAGGAGGCTGTGGGGCTTCGCAATGCTATTTACCGACTTGCTCAATTAGCATTTATCAAGGATGGAAAAGTTAGTCTGCCTACTGGAGTTATTGAAGACGAGCCAAGGTCGGACTTTCGCGGCGTGCATCTATTTGTTGGACCGCAAGCGTTAGAGTTTCAACAAAAACTCTGGAACAACGTCCTGTTGCCATTGGGATTTAACAAAGTGGTTTTACAGTGCGAACGAACTGACTGGAATGCTCTGCCTGGCGTTCATACGCCGATTACGATGAAACAAGACGATTTGGCAAAGTTATTCAAGTGGTACAAAGCACAAGATGTCGATGCAATCCCTCTGATACAAAGTCTGGGGCATATGGAGTGGTTGTTCGCCAATGGCAATAACAAGGATCTCGCATTTAATCCTCAAGTGCCCTATACAATCGACCCTCGAAAAGCCGGATCAAAGGAGCTCATTGGAAAGATTTGGGATGAGGCGATTCAAGTCTTGAAGCCAAAGACCATTCACGTGGGGCTCGATGAAATAGATATGCGTGGCTTTCCGGTCAAAAACCCAAGTTTGGTCACTCAACTTTGGCGAGACATGGTCCCGTATTTGGGAAGTGTTGCTAAACGGAACAACGTCAATCTGATGCTATGGGGAGATGAAGGACTAGCCCCTGATGAAGCGGTTGACGCGGCAAATGGTCAAGACAGGGAAAATGCCAAGCTTCGGCGCGAGGCAATTCCGAAAGGGTCAATCATTGCGGATTGGCATTACCGAGCTAGCGAGTCTCACGTTCCGTTTTTGAAGTCGCTTCAACGGTGGAAAATGGACGGGTTAACGCCGGTTGCCTCAAGTTGGTACAAGCCGGACAACATTCGTGGTTTTGGTCTTGCGGCGGATGTTGAAAACGTTGGGACCCTCCAAACAACATGGGCGGGGTACGAGAGCAACGAATCGAACATGTTGAAGAATATTGATCAGTTTTCGGCTTTTGTACTTGCTGCTGATTACGGCTGGAGCGGCAGAGCCGATAAGTTCGGCGAATTGCCATATGATGCCAGCCAAGTATTTGCACGCATGTATAACCCCAAGCAGTCACCCGTTGTTCCTTCAGATGCATTTCTGGTTGGACGAGGAGATATCTTTGAGTGTGGAAGGATCAAGTTTTCGAAATTGGAAAATGCTTCTCTGACGGGTATTTCGGTGAGCAATATGTCAAATCCTGAATTACTCCAGATTGGACTGACCGGAACATACAAAGAGGTGGCGGTCGCTTTGACTTGTGAATTGGCATCAGCTACATCCGAGAAAATTGGTGAGGTTATCGTCTCGTATCAGGACGGAACGAAAGATATTACGCCATTGCTTTACGGGCTCCATGTCCGGGCCCTCGATCAGGATGGCGGTACTTTCTTTGGCGAGCGAATTAGCGGTCGAACCTGTTTAAGGATTCTGGCGAAGCCAAAAGAGCTTAGAAGTGTTGAATTTAAGGCAAGTAATCGATATTCTGGTCTTAAGATCGACGGTTTAACCTTGATACCAACTAAAGGTAAGAAGACCCCTGCATCAAGGTAACCAATTCTTTGACCCTCTGTGCATCGGTTGAAGGTGCAGAAAGGACCACGTCATCTGTTCTTATCATGATCGTGTCGGTTAACCCTACCGCGGTTAGGAGACCATTCTCCGAGTCGTTATAGAAAATGCAGTCTGAGCAGTCTTTGTATGAGACATTGCCAATCAATACGTTGCCATTCTCATCTTTTGGCATCGTTCGAAAGAGGGAATCGAAGGAGCCAACATCATCCCAAGGAAATTCTGCCTGGACAACATAGACTTGACTCGCCTTTTCCATCAACGCATAGTCAATCGAGATATTGGGTATGTTGCGGAACTCCTCAGTTGCCTTTTGCATATCGCCTTCGGCAATTGCCTTGCCCATTCGATGAACCAATTCAACCGTCTCGGGCTGAGTGTCGGCAAGTTCTTTGAAAAAAGCTTGCTGAGTCCAAAAGAACATTCCGCTGTTCCAATAAAAATTTCCGCTTGCGACGAATTCCTTGGCCACTTCGAGGTCTGGCTTTTCACGATACTTCAGTACGGTTTTGGCATGGTCATTAATCCTTTCGCCGCTTTCAATGTATCCATATCCGGTCTCTGGTCTGGTCGGAGTGACCCCAAGAGTAACAAGGCCGTTTGAAGTCTCCGAGAGGGTCAGAGCTAGTTCAACCGTTTCCCGAAAAAGATCAGGATTTTCGATCACGTGGTCGGCAGTTAAGATAGAAACGGATACGTCGAACATATGTCGAGCTTGGAATGTTGCGGCTACCCAGCAGAGGCACCCAAGGGTATTTCGCTTATCCGGTTCGGCAAGAACGTTTTCATCCGGCACAATCTTGGCTGCTCGTATAGGACCTTCTAGGTGAGTAGCGGTAGCGACGTAGACATTTTCTCGTCCAACAAGCGGAGCAATGCGATCCACTGCTTCTTGTAGCATCGTTTTATCGGGATCCGTTAATCGAAGGAGTTGCTTAGGTCGAAGCTTCCTCGATAGCGGCCAAAACCGCTCCCCAGACCCGCCTGCCATGATAACTGCAACTCGCATATTCCTAAAAGATTATTGTCACATTTGAAGCAAATTCTCTCAGATTCGCCGATAATCCTTAACAGTGAGTTTCCCAAAACTGTCCACAATCATCAATATGACTCTCATGCTTTCGCTTGTTGCCGCAACATTGACCGCTTGTGGAAAGCCGGAAATAGCCCCGGTTGTCCAGAGTTCAGTTGCAAAATCTGAGGGAGACTCTCGACGAGTTTTGGTGGTGATGAATGAGTCCGACACAAATAGCGTTCGGATTGCGAGTTACTATCTGCAAAAGCGAAAAATTTCGCGAGATCAGCTTGTTAGCCTAAAAACCAGTTCAGCGGACGATATTTCACCCGAGAAGTACCAAAAGGAAATTGAGGCACCAATTAAGGCTGCATTGGCGAAAAACAAAAATATCGATTTCATTGTCCTCACGAAAGGCGTCCCGCTTCGACTTATCGATCAGGGGGGATATTCGGTTGATGCAACCCTTGCGGCAATGGATTTGAAATTTGAGCCAATTGGGCAAACGGTTGGGAAATTTGGTATCACCGAACAAGATGTGGAGGGCGCAATTAAGCGATGCCGGAATCCATATTTTGGTTCAAAAGAACCTTTCAGCCACGCCAAATTTGGAATGTACTTAGTCAATCGGTTAACGGGCTACACGGTCGAAGACTGCTATAAGCTCATTGATAACTCTTTGAATGCAAAGCCAAGCAAGTCACCGATCCTATTGGACTCACAGCCGAAGTTTCAACCGGGAACTGGGTACTGGGGAATGGAGCTCAGTCTTAACGAGGCTAATCAAAGGCTCAGCGCAAAGGGATTGAACGTCTATTACGAGCAGACTGAGGAGTTTTCAACTGGTCGCGAACCTCTCGCCGGATATTGTAGTTGGGGAAGCAATGACGTAAAGTTCGATGCCAATGCATACCATCAACTCAAGTTTGTTCCGGGTGCTATTGGCGAAACTTTTGTTTCTACGAGCGGGCGAACTTTCGAGCCGATTTCGGGTGGTCAAAGTCTGATTGCCGACTTGGTTCGCCAAGGCATTACCGGGGTCAAAGGTTATGTGAGTGAGCCATTTACGTTTGCGCTTTGCAAGGCAGATATCCTATTTGATCGGTACACGGATGGCTTTAATTTGGCTGAAAGTTTCTATGCGGCAACTCCTTTAGTCAAGTGGAAAGACATTGTTGTTGGCGATCCGCTGTGCCGTCCGTACAAGAAATAAGCTATAAATAGGTTCAGTGTTAATCGCGCTTGCCATTTTTGCCTTTTTTCTCGGTTCTATTCCTTTTGGGGTGATTGTTTGCCGAGCGAAAGGGGTTGACATTTTCTCAGTTGGAAGTGGGAACATTGGTGCAACGAACGTTGTTCGGGCAGTCGGACCAACCTTGGGATTCCTGGTTTTCGCACTTGATGTAGCGAAGGGTTATATTCCGGGATTAGTTGCCCGACTTGCGATGCATGACCAGCCATTTGGGATAGAGGGGCAAACATGGTCTTTCCTGCTCGGTTGCGTGGCGATCTTTGGGCACATGTTTAGCCCCTGGATCAAGTTTAAAGGCGGCAAGGGAATTGCTACTGGACTTGGCACGCTGCTTTCATCGATACCGATGACTGGGCTCTTGGCGCTTGGAGTGATGGTGCTCGTGACCTGGGTCAGTCGATATGTTTCGCTGGGCAGTATTTTGGCGGTTTTGAGTACGGTGCCGATCTCTTATTTTGTGTCGAAGGACTCCAAACAGGTGCTACCAATTCTGGTTTTGTTTTGCATAATCGTAATCTGGAAACACCGCGCGAACATAACTAGGATTCTGAATGGCACGGAAAGCAAATTTAGATTCAAAAAGAATGTCGAAGAACCGAAACAAGAAGAACGAAATGAGGATGAAAACCGTCATTAACTTGTCTTAATGTTTCCGCTCGCTGATATTCATGCACCGCTGGGGTCTTTCTTCCCGTGCATGATATTTCTCATTTTTCCGCCGTTCATCATTTATTTGGTGAATCGGTCAGTCATGGGTGAGATTGGGTGCTTTACCGCCTTCATGATGTCGGCGACTTCGATTTACCTTTTGGCTGTAATCTGCCTTGTTGAAGACCCGTATTTACACTATTGTTCGATTGCAGGAATCTTTGGTCTTGTGATTGGGTTACCAGTTATTACTTATCTGGCCGACAAGTGGGATGACAGGCAAATGGAGGCGGAACAAATAAAAATTTGCTATCAACAAATCCGGCTTAACCCGCAAAACGCCATGGCAGCATTTCGGCTGGCTCAATTGATCTATAAGCGCGGTGAAAAAGACATCGCAATTGCGGTTGCCGGTGGTGCAATTGGTCACTTGACTCCTCACTTGTTTCGAGAAGAACACAAAATTTATCACTTTTGGTTGAGTAAGGCAGATCCGAGCGCCCCGACTGAAATCCAATGTGCCGCTTGCCGGCGAATGTCGCCTACTGGTGCCTTAATTTGTCCTCATTGCCTTGGTAATCTTCATTTAGATCGAGTTCAGGTGTTTACGATGAGTCACATTGTCCAAACTCAAAAAATAATTGCGGTTTGGGTTACGATATTGATTTGCCTTATTGCGATTCCTATGCTTGGGAAGGTCAAGCCGGTTATTGCTGTTCCCAGCATCATTGCTATGATCGGCCTTGCGATTACTGCGGTTGTGCTGGCTTTCAACCAGAAATTTGAGAAATGATGAAAAGGATTGATCGCTATATTTTTAAGGAAATGGTGCCCCCATTTTTTATGGCGGTCTTGATCGTCGTCGTCATGTTTCAGGCAAATTTCTACATGGCGCTGGGAAAGAATGATTTGACTAGGAATGTGCCGGTGAGTGCAATCCTGAAGATCCTTCTGCTTGAGACTCCCGGTTTTCTCATTCAAACTTTGCCAATAGCCGTATCACTGGCGGCTTCGTTGGCAATGTCTCGAATTGCGAGGGAATCTGAGCTGACGGCGTTCCGGAGCGCGGGAACTCGGATTATGCGGGTGCTGCTTCCGGTTGCAGTTTTTGGCGCATTTATCGGTGCCTTGGATTACGTGATCATTGACAAGTTGGCACCGAAAGGAGCCCGAGAGAGTATGGAACTTCGTACCAACGTAAACATCCTCGCCAGTGTTGGGGACTTCTTAACCAATATCCAATTTAAGCTTCAAAATTACACGATCAACATCGGATCGCTGACCAAGGAGCGCGGGAATGAGGAGAAACTTACGATGAAAAACGTATTCCTCATCGAACGACCTGAACCGGGAGAAATTACGTTTATTAATGCGCCGGACGGAACGTACCGACAGGGACTTTGGACATTTCGAAATGCGACTACGTACAAATTTCGAACGGGAAGCAAGGGTTGCGAAGTCATTGATTCAAAGTATCTGAAAATCAACCAAAAAATAGCCATTCGAGACCTTGCGATGTCGCCCGAACCAGAGACGCTGGGGATTCAGGCAACTCGGCAAAAAATCGCCGATTTGAAGAAGTTGGGGCAGGACACCCGATCGCTTGAGATTTCTTTTCATAACAAACTAAGCACTCCGTTCATGTGTCTTATTTTTGCGTTGGTTTCTCCAATTTTCTCGATAAAGTTCGCCAAGCAAGGTGGGTTTATTGGCGTGGTGATCAGCATGGTTGTGATCATGCTTTACTTCAATGCGTGGGTAATATCGACCCAAATTATTGGTAAGGATCCCAATGTTAATCCCGCTCTGGCGGCATGGTTGCCAAACGTAATTTTCATGATTGCTGGTCTTTTGGGACTCAGGAGCCTTGAGTGAAGTTTGCGGCAATTGGTTTGGTTCTTGGAGCATCGGTTGCGTCACAGGCTCAGCTCTCGGGCTTCCACGACATGTTTCGGCTGTTGAAGAAGGAAGGCAAGTTAACCTACACCCAGGATGTTTCGGGGGAAGTTAGGGTTCCAGCAAAGCCGATGGCATTGCCGAAACAACCGGATGATGAACAAGTTCTGGAAGTTGTTCATTACGGAAGCATATCGGTCCAAGGCGACAATGTTGAGTTAACCGAAGGGGCCGAGATTCTGATTCGAGGATTTCGGTGCTTAGCAGACTCAATCATTGGGAACAAAAGCACGGAAATTTATACATGCTCTGGCAATGTTCGGATTATCGGGGTTGACGAAACGATTGTCGGGGAATCCGTCACGATTAACTTCAAGAACAAGACGTTTTTTGCTACTTATGGCAAAGCCCAAATAAAGCCCAATTTACTCAATAACAAAGTAAAAGGCGACGTCTTTTTGACGGGAAAAGAGGCCTCCGGAAGTAGCAAGAAGATTTTTGCTAAGGACTCTGTCTTCACGACTTGCGACTATGTGGTCCCGCATTTTCATTTGGATGCGCAAAGCAGTACGATTGAGCCAAGCAAGGAAGCAATTCTTAAAAAGGTCAAAATAGTCATTCTTGGCAAGACGGTGATTACCTTGCCCATTCTTTGGATTCCGCTTGGAGACCGTACCTACAAATACTTGCCTCAGGTTGGGCAATCTGCCGAGGAAGGCTTCTATGTCAAAAACAACTATGGCTTTCCGATGCGGGGCGAAGATCGAGGAATAGTTCGTCTGGACTACATGTCCAAACTTGGCGTGGGGTTAGGCGCAAGTTACTACTATAAGAACGCGACGATGAACGGCATCGCTAAGTATTATGGAATTAACGGAGCCTCTAAGACGACGACGATAAACACTCAACACGAGCAAAGATTCAAGTGGGGCAAGCTAACTTTTGACAACGACGTACAGCAGAACAACTATCTGTCAGCTCCGGGCTCAACGCTCATTAATACCAGAGCTCAACTAAAGTTTCCGAAGTTTACGACCCTTAACTTTTCGCAGCAAAAGCAGTCGACAACTGGGTTTTCGAGCTACAACCAAACGATGTCGATGAGTGATACTCGTCAGTGGGGTAAGACCAGCACAAACTTAGACATGACTTTGAATCGTAGTGGAGGTTCGTCTGGTTCCTCTCGAGAAACCATGGATTTGCGCTTTACCGGAAGCCGAGACGTCAAAAAAGGTGTCTTTTCATTGGAGTACCAACGAACGATTCCCATTGGCGATGCAACAAGCTTCTTTCCAAGTTCGGATAAAACGCCGGTACTGTCTTTCCGGACGGATTCAACTAAGCTCTTTGGATCTGACTCCTTTAAATCACTGCCATTTCGAACAGAATTTAGCATCGGCGAATATCTCGATCCAGTTATCAAAAAGCGGGTCAGCCGAGGAATGTTCGACTTTAACTTTACGCGAGGAATCAGAGACAAGGGGCCGTGGAAGTGGGACTTTAACGGTGACTTTAAGCAGAACGTTTATTCGGACGATACCGCCCAATATCGAATCGGTTTAGGGAGCAGCGTTGGATATTCGCTCGGAAAGAAATTGGGTATCAATTTCCGCTATTCGACGCTTAAGCCGTTTGGGTATAGCCCTTTGGCAATCGACCGAACTGGTACTAGCGATATGGCAACCATGGACCTTTCGTTCATGAAGAACTCCAGGTCCAGTTTTGGAATTCAAACCGGTTACGATTTTGTTCGAAGTGGTAAGGGAGAAATTCCTTGGCAACAAGTTGGACTGCGCTCTGACTATCGCCTTGGTAGCGCATTTAGCTTTAGAACCCTCACAACCTACGATACGTTTCGAACCAAGTGGAGCAATATTCGGCTCGATTCAGTTTGGCAAACGCCAACTCTCCTTGCTTCGCTCAGTGCTCGCTACGATGCATTCCAATCCAAGTGGGCGTCGGTAACCGCGTATCTTGACGGAATTACGATCGGGAAGACCAGGCTAGGGACTACCCTCAATTACAACGGCTACACCAAGCGGTTTGATTCCCAACAATACAATATGGTTTATGACCTGCACTGTGCGGAAGCCGTCCTTTCGATCTCGGACTTCGGTACCGGTTTCCGATCAGGAAGGGAAATAGGATTCTTCATTCGATTGAAGGCGATACCAACAGATTCTGGCTTTGGTCGTGGCAGGCTCGGAAATGCGCTGGGTTCTGGTTCGGGAAGAGATTTCTAAGAGCTGGCACTTGAGTAGTGTTTCATTGAATAACGCCACCAGAATCGGCTCAGGATGAAGAATGTGATCGCGAGGGCAATTGCTTCTCCGGCGATTAGAAAGCTTGGTTCCCTAACGAGTTGCAGGGCAGGGAAGTAGGCGAAAAAGGCAACCGGAAGGATGAAGGTCAGGAGGTACCTCAATCCAGTTGGATAGATGTCCATCGGATAGCGCCCAAGCCCGGTAAGCGTCTCGCCAAGTACCCAAAGGTTGTCGATGCGGATGAAGTAGATGCCAGTTGTCATGAGCATAAGCTGGAAGCCATATAGGTTGATTACCGCGCAGATAATGCCAACGAAGTAGAGTCCAAACTGAGTTGCAGTTGGGTGAAGTCCTGCAAGCGAGATTGATACGAGCACGACACCACCCAGAAAGGAACCGATCTCGGAAAAGTTGAACTTTCGCATGCTGATCCAGAATTGGGAGTCGACCGGCTTCGTCACGATAAAGTCGAGAGTGCCTTGTCGAACGTGGTTGGGGATTTCGAGGATTGAGGCGGCGAGGAGATTATTGAGGGAGCTGACGATGTAGAGGGTCGCGCCAAGTATCTGGGCTTCGCGTCGATCCC
>JAYVHY010000219.1:0-20951 GCA_043770615.1 Armatimonadota bacterium
CCATCGGAACCAATTACGCGTAACTCTGGGTGCCGCAATAATCGACCGTTAATCTCTGGACTCGGTTCCTGGCGGACCGGTCGTCTTCCTCTAAAGCCAGCTATGGACTTTTACCTCTATCATATTCATATCCATTGTAGCGGAATGCACTACTATATATCGGTATTTATACCTAGCATTTCAGCCATGATTTTGCATAGGTATTCTTTCGGGAGTCTCAAAGGTTAGAAATGGCATTGTCTGAACGGCTTAAAAGTGGCAACAAAGTGTGCGTAATTGGCGCAGGAACAATGGGTAGCGGAATCGCCGCTCACCTAGCAAACATTGGATTCCAGGTATCGCTTCTTGACGTGACTGACGAGTCAGTTCGAACCTGTTTTGACCGAGCGAAGGTCGCAAGACCACCACATTTCTATATTAAGCAAACTGCAGATTCTGTCCGTTTGGGGTCAATTGACAAGAATTTGGATTGGGTTTCTGAGGCAGATTGGGTATGCGAAGCCATTGTCGAAAAGCTGGATGTTAAAAAAAGCCTTTTTGAAAAACTTGACGGAAAAATTCCCGAAGATTCGCTCATTTCTACGAACACCAGCGGCCTTGAGCTTGGACTTTTGTTGGAAGGGCGGTCCGAATCGTTCAAACAAAGGTTTGTCGGAACCCATTTCTTTAATCCTCCTCGATATCTCAAGCTTCTTGAATTGATCGACACCCCTTTCACTGATCCTGCCCTTCTGCCCGCGATAACCGAGTTCTTGGAGAAGCGTGTTGCTAAACGAGTGGTTCGAGCCAAAGACACTCCTGGATTCATTGCTAACCGCTTCGGAATGTGGAGTATGTTCCAGGCAGTTCACGTTGCTGAAAAACTTCAGCTTTCAGTTGAAACAGTAGACGAGATTACCGGTCCATTTCTTGGTCGTCCTAAGTCAGCATCCTTCCGTTTGAACGATATGGTTGGACTCGATATCATGACCGATATCGCCGATAACCAGTTTCACCGTTGCCCCGATGATCCCTTTATCGGAACGCTCTTGGCGCCAAAGTCCATCACAAAACTGCGTGCGCTTGGACATATTGGCAACAAAACAGGAAAAGGCTATTACGAACGGGTCGGAAAAGAGTTTATGGTCCTTGACCTTCAAACCGACGCCTACAGACCCCAATTTCCACCTGATCTAAAGACAATTTCCGAAAATGCAAAGAAACCGCTTGGCGAGCGAGTTCGGATCGCGCTCCAAGCTAAAGATGACGTGGGTGAATTCCTAAGGCTCTATCTCTTACCTACGCTTCGATATGCGGACTATCTCAAGAATGAAATCAGCTTCTCGGTTTCAGATTTTGACAATGTCATGAAATGGGGTTTTGGCTGGCAGATGGGACCATTCGAAATGATAGATGCCATTGGATCAGACTTGGTATTTGGTAAGGAGAAAGCGTTCTACAACGAATCCAAGCAGCTTGCAGTTGATGAAACCGGCTTCGTAATCATTCCGAGCCAACCTGAATATCGAACCTTATCGGACTACCGAATCGTGGACCAGCAAGGCTCACTCACTTTTCGAGATCTAGGGGACTCGGTCACATCCATTGAACTCAATACCAAGATGGGAGTGGTAACTCCGCAAGCAGTTGAAGACCTCCATGAGTTTCTTGATCTTGGAAGATCAGGACCATTCGTCTTAGCAAACTCCAGCCGAGCCTTTTCCGTGGGATTCGACTTGACGTTTTTCTTAGATTCTATTGATCGCGGAGATTGGTCGGCGATTGAAAACTCGCTGAGCCGCCTCCAATCGTTGGGTATAAAGCTCGGGAAAGCGCCGGTTGTCGCCGCAATCCATGGTTACGCCCTTGGTGGCGGACTGGAGCTGGCTATGAATTGTCGAAAGGTTGTCGCGACAGTTGATGCAAACATTGGTCTGCCTGAATCGAAGGTTGGCTTGCTCCCGGGCGGTCGAGGAGTGACGATGATGAGAATGCGAACGCAGCAGTCACCGCAAATGGCAAAAGAAGCAGTCGTGAACCTCACTGAAGGATATATGGCAACGAATGCAGTAGAAGCCAAGGTTCACGGTTATCTGACCGATGGTGATGAAATTTGCTTCCATCCCGACCTTTTGATCACGCAAGCAAAGGTGGCGGCATTGAGTGCCAAGGCAAGACCCGATGCTGAGTTTCGAGCATTGGCTCCGCACGTCAACGGTTTGATCGAAGAAGCCACTAACAGCAAATTCAAAGATGGCACACTTACGGCTTACGATGAATTCCTGAGTAGCCAACTTCGGTTCATCTTTACCAAGAGCACGTCAATCGAAGATGCCGAAAGGCTGGAACGAGAACGATTCTTGCTGCTCTGCCAAAGATCGGAAACGAAGGCGAGAATCGCGCACATGCTCGAATTCGGCAAGCCGATGAAGAACTAAGCACTTCTGACCTGTTAGAATATTCAAACGAGTCAGAAGGTTCATCGCATATTTCTAGCCTCTAAAGATCGGCCAGTGGATCAGACTCTGCATCGCCGAAGTTCGCCCATTCCTTCTTGCCAAACACCCAAAATAGAGCTGGAGTTACGACCTGATCCATAAGGGTGCTAGAAAACAGACCGCCCAGGATGACAACCGCAATGGGTTGAAGCAACTCTTTCCCTGGCTCACCTCTCGAAAACGCAAGAGGAGCAAGACCAAGTGCCGCCGCCAGAGCCGTCATTAAGACCGGTGATAGTCTCTCTTGCGTTCCTTTAAGGATCATATCCTTTCCAAATGGCATGCCTTCCTCTTTCATCAAGTAAACGTAATGAGAAAGCATCATGATGCCATTACGGGTGGCAATCCCAAACAGCGTGATAAACCCAACCATCGAGGCTACTGACAACACGCCACCGGTTGCGAAAACTGCAACGACGCCACCGACCAGCGCAAGCGGTAGATTCACCATGACTTGCAATGCCATCCTCCACGAACTTAGCGCTAAATTGAGAACCAGGAATATTGCGACAATGGTGAAAACTCCCAAGAATAGAATTCTCGTCATCGCACTCTGTTGGCTCTGGAATTGACCTCCGTACTCGACATAGTATCCTCTTGGCCAGTCGGTCTGAACGGCCTTCATCTTGTTCTGGAGCTCAGTGACAACTCCGTTAAGATCCCTTCCTTCTACATTCGCCTGAACCACGATTCTCCTCGAAACATTTTCACGGTTAATCGTATTCGGACCAGAATTTCTTCGTACCGTTGCTAGCTGCGAGAGTTGGATCCTCTGCCCAGTTGGAGTATTGATCAAAGTTGACTGGATGACTTCCAGGTTCGTCCTGGCTTCGGGAGTGAACCAAACAACCAAATCGAATGTCCGTTGACCTTGAAGCACCTGCGAAACGGTATGACCACCAAGCATGACTTCAAGGTTTTCTGCAAGGTCAAACGGTGTCACACCGTATCGTGCGGCTGCATCTCGATCGATTTCGATACTCAGTTGAGGTACATCAACCTGTGGCTCAATCTGGAGGTCAACGACGCCTTCGACCGACTGCATTGCTCCTTGGACCTGTTTTGCGAGTAACCTAAGTTCGTCGAGATCGGGGCCGAAAACTTTGACGGCCAGCGCAGCGCGAACCCCCGATGACAAGTGATCCAACCGGTGGGAAATTGGTTGTCCAAAGGCTACAAATACCCCCGGAATGGTTGTCAGCTTTTCTCTCAGTTCTTTGGTAGCTCCCTCCAATCCCCTCTTTGATTTTTTCAAGCCAATATCGATCTCGGAATGATTCACTCCTTCCGCGTGCTCATCCAACTCGGCTCGTCCCGTCCGACGTCCCACATGGGTTACTTCCGGCACTGTCATGGCAGTTTTCTCAATAATTGTTCCGATGCGGTTGCTCTCATTGAGACTCGTTCCGGGAGGAAGAATTGAATTGATGGCGAGAGATCCTTCATTAAATTTAGGCAAGAACTCTCGACCTAATTTGGGCAACATAAACAGGGCAACCACCGTCATGAGGGCGGTAATGCCAACTACGATTCCTGGGTATTGCATCGAACCTCTAACAACCGGCGAATTAATCCGCTTTAAAGCTGCAACTAACTTTGTATCTCCGTGTTCTTTGTCACCCACTTTCTGGAGCAAAATGCCGCAAAGCGCGGGAGTGACGGTAAGCGAGACAATGAGGGACGCGAGCATCGAGAAGATGAATGCTAGTCCTAGAGGCTTAAAAACCCTGCCCTCCATTCCTTCGAGCGAAAGCAAAGGTAAGAAGACGAGCACGATTATAATCGTGGCAAAGACGATACTGTTCCGAATTTCTGCGCTAGCTCGGTAGATCACTCGAAGCGGCGAAATTGGATTTTCGCTTTGTCGGTTAAGTCTTAATCGTCGGAAAACGTTTTCAACGTCAACAATGCTGTCATCGACCACAAGACCTATTGCGATTGCTAGACCGCCAAGAGTCATGGTGTTGATGTTAATGCAGAATCGATTCAGAAGGAGGAGAGTCAGAATGAACGAGACCGGAATTGATACCAGCGAGATAACTGTTGCTCGAACGTTCATAAGAAACGCTAAAATAACGACCAGTACGATCAAACCCGCTTCGAAAAGCGCTCTCACGACATTCGAGATGGACGTGCTAATAAAAGTCTCTTGTCGAAACAGACTCCGATTGACCTGAATATCCGCCGGCAGAGTTGCCTCAATTTCGTTGAGTGCTTTTTCAACTTCCTTCGTCAAAACAAGCGTATTGGAGTCTGGCTGCTTTTGAACCGATAGGATTACGGCTGGCTCACCGTCAACGCTGGCATCTCCTCTCGGAAGCCCCTTGGCAAACTCAACATCAGCCACTTGTCCGATTGTAATTGGCACGCCAGCCTCAGCTTTAATAACAGTCTTCTTGATGTCTTCGAGGTCACGGACTCGACCTTGGATTCGAATGACTGCTTCCCTTTGTGGCTCTTGGAAAAATCCGCCTCCAGCATTGAGATTGCTCTTCTTTGCCGATTCAACCAACTCATCGAGAGTGACGTTAAATTGTTTGAGCCTAGCAGGATCGGTCAGTACTTGGTACTGTTTTGAGCCACCGCCAATTGGAACTACTTGCGAGACTCCTGGAATGGCTAGAAGCCGAGGTCGGACAACAAAATCAGCCAGTGACCGCACATCGATTGGCGGAGTCTTGCCAGACTTGCTCGAAACCGAAATGAGCATGATTTCACCCATGATTGAACTAATCGGGGACAGCGACGCGACTGAACCTTGAGGCAATCTAGCTTGTGCCAATTGGAGCTTTTCGTTAACAATCTGCCTGGCTCGGTAGATATCCATGCTCCAATCGAACTCGACAAAAACGATACTAAACCCGGCACTTGAAGCCGAACGAACCCGTTGAACTCCAGTGGCTCCGTTCATAACCGTTTCGATCGGTAGGCTCACAAGGGCCTCGGTTTCTTCGGGAGCCATCCCGTGAGCCTCGGTCATAATCGTGACTACAGGGCGGTTTAGGTCCGGAAGGACATCAACGTCCATTTTCGGGATCGCAATCGCGCCATAGAGAATCACCATCACGGTCAAAACGACTACGAGGACTCGCTGACGAAGACTGAGTTCAATCATTCGATTTAGCATGTGGGTTCACCTCCATGTAAATTTGGGGTCAGTGTCATTTGTCACCACGCAGAGCCAGAAGTTGGTACGATCCTTCGGCCACGACCACCTTTCGTGATTCGACGCCCTTTACAATCGTTCTATTGCCCAAGGTTCCTTGGACTTGTATGATTGTCCGCCGATAGGTTCCAGGAACCTCCTCGACGAAGACCACATCGAGGCCAGCCGATTTTTGTATTGCCGAAGTCGGAACCAGGATTTGTACGCCTTTTGACGTTCCTAGCGCCACCCTCACAAACATGTTCTGTTTGAGTTTCTCTCCAGGGTTATCGACAACGACCCGTACTTTTGTGGTTCTCGTTTTTTCGTCAACCTCGTTATGGATGAACGCGACTTCTCCATCATAAAAGAGGTTTGGTAACGCATCGGCAACTACTCGAACTGACTGACCAATTTGGACTTTCGGAATATCCTTTTCGTACACGTCCGCCAAAACCCAAACTATGTCTGCGTTCAGGAGCTCATAAAGCTCTTGACCAATCGCAACCGTCTGCCCAACGCTTACAAATCTCTTTTCCACCTCGCATGATATCGGCGAGGTCACTGAGATACGATTCCCTCCGGTCGGGGTTCCACCAAGAAGCCTTATTCTATCGAGAGCAACTCGTACACCGCTCTGTATCCTTGCAAGATCAGCCTTTGACAGTAGCAGTTGGTTCCGGCTTGAAGTTAAGGCGATCCTGGCAAGATCAACTTCCGATTGAGCTGATTCAATTTCCTTAGCATTTCGAAGTCCCTTCCGTGATATTGACTCTTCTCTGATAAGAGCCTGCTTGTCAATGGCTAACTGGCTCTCGGAATCGAGAAGATTCGCTCTTGCAGAATGAGCATCCGCGCGAGCAGTTTCAAGTTCACGTCGCGCTACGACACCCGAAGCAACCCCTAACTCCAACTTTTTCACCAGGGAATTTAAGCGGTCAAGTTCGCTCTTGGCAGACTTAACCAGTGATTCACTTGTTGAGATTTTTGACTTTGCTGCCTCAAGGGATGGCGAAGCAAAAGCGCCCGTTGCGGCGAATTTCTTTTGTAGCTCCAGATTTCGGTTTGAAATTTGGAGCCGGGTTTCTGCGCCACGTATCCCAGATTCGGAAATCTTAATCGATGCTTGACCTGTCTGGATTTCCGCATTGGCTTTTCGATATGCAGACTGAGCTTCGGCTAGATCAGCACTTTCAATGATTGCAAGCACTTGTCCTTTTTCAATATGGGTACCCGGTAGGGCGCCAAGGCTCACAATTCTCCCCGAAGTCCTTGCGTTAATATTGACCATCCCATTGGGATCAGCACTGATTACGCCGGTTGATTGAAGCCCACCCGCGGTTTCTGAGGATTCTACGGGCGCGGTTTTCAGACCGATCAGTTTGGCATCTCGAGCGTTAACGCTGACAAGTTCGGGATCGGGAGTCATCTCCTCATTTTCAATAGAGAGTTTGTACTTGATACCATCAATAGTCTGCTCAGCCGACTCGCCTTGGTTTGGTGCCGGAAACGCCTTGAATGAGGGTCCACTTCCCTTTTGTGCATCTGGAGCAACAAGATGGCGTCCATCTGCCCCATGAATATGTCCCTTTTCGTCGTCTTGAGCTTGAGCCACTTGGACCATCGAAGTTGCACCAATCAGGCTGATGATGAGTAGCCCTGCCCCGACCACTCGTGCCTTTTTCTGCCCCATTCGGTAGGCGCCGTACAAAAGTGCGATGGCTGCCAATGGTCCACCAAATATTAAGATCCAATTAGGTCCATGGGCGTGCTCATCCTCGGTAGTTCCTTTTGATCCTGCTTCCGAAACAAAAACTGGAAACTTAACCTGAACTTTCTTACCACCAGGAAGCGTTACGTCTTGAGCAATCACATATTCCCCAGCTTGCTTGTAGGTCATGTGTGAACCATAAACTTCGTTCTCCGGCTCATAGGCATTGAGTTCGGCATGGATAGACGTTGACGGATTATCCTTACGGAAGATGTTTGAAGAGACTTTGGCACCAAGCACAGACTTACCATCTTGGGCCTCAATTCTCATATCGTGATGGCTAAGAATGATTTTCTGATCTGAGCTTCCAGTTTCTTGCGGAGCAACAATGTGCCGTCCATCCGCACCGTGAACATGACCAGGCTCCTCTTTTTCTTGACCAAAGGCAAACACGGAAAGGATTAAAGTAAGGGCAAAAAGAAGTTGTTTCATTAGTTTTTCACCTCGAGTCCGGGAATATTGGCGGTAGCTTTTAGATATCGAACCTCAGCGAGCCGACGTTTGTGAATCGCTTCAGCATTCTCACGTCTTAGCTTTTGGAGAGTCTGGTGAGATTCAAGCACCTCTAACAGCGTAACCAAACCGATTTCGTATCCACTGCGCATTGCATTAAGCATTTGGTCTGTTTTAGGCAAGATTCCTGTTTCATACATCGCACATACCTTTCTAGAAGTGTCGAGAGCCTTCTTGGCAAGGTTCCGTTCAAGTTCAGCGGTTAGATTCGCGTCCTTGAGGAGCTCTTCAAAGTGGCTGACATTGGATTCAGCCGCTTTAACCGTGAACCGGTTTTCTCCTCGGTCGCCGAGTGAGGCGCGAAGCATAAACTGCAACCCAATACTTTTCTTTCTTGTTTCTGGTCTGTCTAAACTCCAGAAATCAGAAGAAATACCTGCAGTAAAAGTTGGCTTGCTGAGGGTCTGCGCAGCTAGAACTTGAGATTTTGCCGCATCCAGTTCCGCTTTCGCAATTCGTTGCGCTGGAACAAGTTGACCTTCTCGCGAATCAAGCTGCGTACCTACTATCCAATCAGTTATTTCCAGGGTGGTGTCGGATGGATAACCAAGCATCGAACAAATTTCTGCGCTAATCGATGAAAGCTGAGCTTTGTTTTCGGCAACAAGCTGTTCAGCACGAAGAACTTCTACTTCTGCCCTGGTCTCATGTACTTTCGGAGCCTCGTCAATTTCTATACGTTTTCTAACAGCTTTCAGAATAGATGTAGTTGACCGCAAATATTCTTCTGCCATTGCCAAGGAGTCGCTAGCTAAATGAAATTCCGATGCCTTGCGTAGTGATAAGGCTCCTACATCAAACTTGATCGCATGAACTCGGTTCTCAAAGACAACTGCTTCTGCTTTTGCCGCATCAGCTTCCGATCTTCTCTTGCCAAAAAAGTCGAACTCCTGGGACAAAAGCGAGGTTCCATTAGTGAAACCAACCCCAGGTCCAAGTTCAAGCAAAGGGTTGAATCCTGACTTTAGAGACCTTTCTTTTCCTTTGACCCGCTCAAGCGAGAAGGACTCAGCTTTAACCAATGAACTCCTGCTCACGCTCAGACGAACAATATCTTGGGTGCTTAACTTTTGTTGAGCAAGTGAATTTGATACCGAAGTAACAATTATAAGTGTAAAAAGTGGTTTTAGATTCTTCATAGGACGCCTCCCAAATGGGTTGCAACGACGCGGGGCAGTCCGAATGAAACGAGGCTCGAACTGCCGTTTAGACGAGTCGAGTTAAAGGAGGAGCGCGGGAAGACTTTGTTCCTGGCGGACCAGTTGTCGGCGATGACTCAACATGAACTAAGTTCGGACGATTCACAGTTGTCTTCGAAAACCTTAAACCAAAGGTAGGCACGATGTCCGCAACGAATTCAAATGATGAACCATTGTTTCGTGCAACTTGGGGTGACTTCGCATGATCGTCGCAAGATTGAAGGTCACAGCAATCGTGACAATCACCATGGGCAGAGTCCAAATCAATAACTCCACTAAAAGCTTCGGCTTGGTGATCCGTCAAACCTGGGCAAGTCTGACAGACTTTACCATCGGCGAATCGATACGACGGTTCGCACAGGTGAACCTGCGCGAAAGTCATTGCCAATATGAGGAGGAAGCCGAGGCGTCTCAACACGGTAATAGTACCAGGAGGAAAAATTCTACAATCAAGTCATTGGTCATTTGCGCTGGGAATCAAATTTCTAAAGCGCCTTTATTGCTTCAAGGGCGGCATCGCAGACCTTCATCTCCGCGGCATCTAGCTCAACAAGCGGTAACCGCATCGACAAGCAGTCAAATCCCATCTTGGTCAACATGTACTTAACCGGACCAGGATTCGGTGCAACAAAACAAGCCTTGACCACTGGCATCAACTGATGATGAATGGCTCTAGCTTTGGCTGGATTAGCAGCGAAGCAATTGACCATTTCGGCAATCTGTTTTCCGATTACGTGACCTGCGACGCTAACGATACCGTGTCCACCAACACTGAGAATTGGCAGGGTTAATCCATCATCCCCGCTATAAATCCGAAATCCTGACGGAGCCGAACCACAAACATCCGATATCTGGGCGATATTTCCGCTGGCTTCCTTCACGCCAACGATATTGTGAATCTTGGCGAGTTCTAACAAGGTCGGAGTATCGAGGTTGATCGCACTGCGAGGAATAA
Organism: Armatimonadota bacterium; assembly: GCA_043770615.1. Classification (GTDB taxonomy): domain Bacteria; phylum Armatimonadota; class Fimbriimonadia; order Fimbriimonadales; family Fimbriimonadaceae; genus Fimbriimonas. The sequence continues at coordinate 10,061 of JAYVHY010000219.1, forward strand.
TGTTGTACAGCAAAACGGGAAGTTCGGTTGCTTCAGCGCATGCCTTAAAGTGAGCAAATAATCCTCGCTGCCCTGGCTTGTTATAATACGGATTCACGATCATGATTCCATGAACTCCTCTCGCCGTCGCCTCGCGAGTCATTTGGACCGACTCCGCCGTGTTGTAAGTGCCGCAACCAGCGACGATCGCTGCCCGATCGCCAACTTCGTCCAAAACTTCCTCTATCAACTGAAGCTTTTCGGCTTCGCTGGTAGTTGGGCTTTCGCCCGTCGTTCCGTTGATAACTAGTCCGTTATTCTTTTGCTCGTCCACCAAGAATGCAGCAATACGCCGCGCTTCTTTGAAGTTCACGGCTCCTTCAGAATTGAACGGCGTGATCATCGCAGTGAGCAAGGTTCCCCAGTCTCGGGGGGCAAAATAACTTCCCATTTTCTATTTCTCTTGGAGCGAGCTAGCAAGGCTAGCCGACCATTCTAGATTACCCGCTCTAGGTGCTCGACAATCATGCTGCAGACCTGCTCAGGAGTGTGCCCGGCAGACTCAACAATGACCGCGTCAGGCGCAACTTTTAGAGGACTATCATCCCGGTTGATGTCACGATGATCGCGATTTTGGATTTGAGTACGGACGTCCTGAAAAGTTCCTTCAACACCTTTGGCAGAAAACTCGCCCAATCGCCTCTTTGCTCGTTCTTCCAAACTGGCAGTCAAATAAACCTTGAGTGTCGCGTTAGGAGCTACGACCGTGGTGACATCTCGACCTTCCAAGATCACTCCACCGTGAGCTACGAGGTCTTTTTGGAGCTCAACCATTCGCTGACGAACCGGTGTATATTGGCTAAGCGCGCTGGCGGCTTCCCCAATTTCAGGAGTTCTAATTTCGGATGTAACTTCGTTTCCGTTTACATAGACCGGCTGAGGTTCTCCGATGCCGAACTCAATGGTAAGGGTATCAAGCAATTTCGCCGCTTCATCGCCTTGCTCGTTTGTCAGCCCAGACTTCAAAGCAAAGTAGGCCAAGCAACGGTACATGGCCCCGGTGTCCAGATACCGAAGCCCTAGTCTGTGCGACAACATTTTGCTGACCGTACTCTTCCCTGCTCCGGCAGGTCCATCTATGGCGATTACTACTTTGCTTATGTCCATCAAACTATTCCTAAACGATCTAATTCTGATTCAAATGTGGGGAAACTGGTACGAATACTTTCTGCTCCGTGGACCTCGGTTACCCCGCTAGCAACGCAACCAGCAATAGCAAACGACATTGCAATTCGATGATCTTGGTGCGAATCAATTATGATTCCCGATAAGGGGGTCGGACCAGTTATCGCCATTCCATCTTCGAATACTTCGATTTTGGCTCCCATCCTTGTCAAACCCTCCGCCATTACCGCGATTCGGTCGCTCTCTTTCACTCGGAGCTCTTTGGCACCTCGGATGATCGAGGTTCCTTCGCATTGAGTTGCCAGAACCGCGAGGATTGGTATTTCATCAATCAGTCGTGGAACCAATTCGCCTTCGATCGCAAAAGGTCTTAGTACAGGCGAAGTTCCAACCGTAACATCGGCAATCGGCTCATTTAAGACAATTCGTTCGTTCGTGAGCTCGAACGGAACACCAACTTGTCTGAACACTTCAAGAATTCCGGCTCTCGTCGGATTCACCGCAAGATCCCGTGCGGTTACCAAACTTCCGTTCAATAAGGCGGCAAGCACCATTAGGAACGCGGCACTGCTGATATCGGCAGGAACATCAAACTCGAAACCGGAAATTTGTTGTCCGCCAACAATTGAAACTGTCAAGTCATTGCGATCGACCTTTACTCCAATTGCCGAGAGCATCCGTTCAGTGTGATCTCGGCTTAGACTCGGTTCGGTCACTGTCGTTTTTCCATCCGCTCTGAGAGCGGCGAACAAAACCGCGCTTTTTATTTGCGCACTAGCAACCGGAGTGTTATAAGCAATCGCGGTCAACTGGCCGCCCTGAATCGTAACAGGAGGAGTATCACCTTCAAAAGTAGCCCCCATCAAGCGTAATGGTTCTGCAATTCGGCGCATCGGTCGCTTACTTAAGCTCGCATCGCCAATCATCGAAACCGTCAGCGATCTTGAGGCAACTAATCCCGAAAGCAGTCGGATTGTCGTGCCACTATTTCCGCAATCCAATGGTTCATTTGGCTGCGTCCACTCTTGGCAAGGTATCAACCGAAACTCAACATCAGATAGCACTTCGTGCCTCATGCCAAGCCGAATCAGGCAGTTTCTTGTGCTTTCGCAATCTTCGCCGCGAAGTGGATTTCGCACGAACGAAGAGCTGGAGGCAATCGCTGCCATCATGTACGCTCGGTGCGTCATCGATTTGTCGCTGGGCGGACGAAATTCGCCTTGCAACGCGGCTAAACGACTAAAACTGAGGTTCATTTCTGCTTCTCCTTGGCAACTGCAATTTCCTTGAGCCACTTTTCTAGTCCCTTGCGGTCATTACTATCCAGAAGTTTTTGAACAGCGTTGAGGTCAGCCGAAAATTTCGAAAATATTTCGGATAGCTCGCTTCGATTGGAAATCAAGATGTCGGCCCAAAGCATTGGATCGACTCCCGCAACTCTGGTTAAATCCTTCCACGAACCGCCACTAATGTCCCCCTTTGGAATGGACTTCCGTGATTCGATCAAAAGACCCGCCAGAACGTGAGGTAAGTGACTAAGAATTCCAACCTGTCGATCGTGGCTGTCTGGCTTTAACCGAACAGGAGTCGCGTCCATTTTTCGAATGAACTCTTCCACCAAATCGATTGCCCGAGTAGAAGTCTGTTCACAGGGAGTAAGAATCCATTTTGAACCCCTGAACAGCCAATTGGTAGCAAATGACGGTCCACTCTTCTCGTGCCCCGCCATTGGGTGACCGGGAACAAAGTCCGGATTTGAAGCTGCCCACGCCGCAATCTCAGTTTTCGTCGATCCGCAGTCGGTAAATACCGATTCTTTACCCTTCGACTTGTACGCTTCTTGAGAAATTGGAACGATCAGACTTGGCGAAACACATATGAATATCAAGTCAAGTTTGGAGACTTCGGTGAGCGTAACCCCAGAATCAATCGCATTTCGCCGTAGAGCAATTTCGAGATGCTCAGGCTTTGAATCGCATCCCTGAACCTCAAATCCCTGAGATTTGAGAGACATGCCGATGGATGCACCGATAAGACCGGTTCCAACGATGCCAATTTGCATTATGGAAGTCCTCGGGAAGCAAGCATTGGGAGTAATAAGAATAGCATGAAAATAGGACTAGTGACCCGATCTAAACCGATTGGTTGTTTCGTCCGTATACATTGATTGAGGCACATTAAATGTCCGAAGGAACCAAAAATATCTTAAAGTTGATAGGCGTATTGATCGCCTGCTATATCGGCTATCGAATCGTATCGTACGTAGCCATCTTGGCACTCAAGATTGCAATCCCCGTCTTGATCGTGGGTGGCGTCGGTTACGCCATTTATCGCGCTAGCGGCGGCAAAGCCCTCATGGGCGGACGGAAGACCCTGCCGTAACCCTTTCCGTATTTTCTGGTCTGGTTCAGAAGCTAACTTGCTGGTATTACACTGTGCACTTTCTTCCATTTACAGACCGATCCCGGAGGGATCACAGAAGGTTGCCGGTCGGTCAGTCTGGCTTCGCCGTGTTCGCTCAAGTTCTGCAGTACGACTCAACGAGATCTCCCTCTGGCGAGAGGGAGCGATAAGTACAATCCAAAAAAGGGAAAGCAGAAACTGCTGGACGAATCGAGGGAGTCGAACATTGTGATAGGAATGAAAAGCTCGTAATATTCTCCGTAACCATCGAACGCCACTACGACCGATTATTTAACATTGTTCTGCGGTAACTTTACCGTTGACGTTGTTATGGATTTCAAGAATGTATTGGTCGTCGGAGGTGCTGGCTATATTGGCAGCCACACGTGCAAGGAGCTCAAACTCAACGGGTTTAACCCAGTTGTTCTCGACAATTTGTCCGAAGGACACGAGTGGGCAGCCAAGTTTGGACCGCTAGAACGAGGAAATGCCGGCGATTATGACTTTGTGACCGGCGTGATCCGAAAGCACGACATTGGCAGCGTCCTTCATTTCGCCGCAAATGCCTACGTGGGCGAGTCAGTCGAGAACCCCCGAAAGTACATCCGAAACAATGTGACTGCCATGGACCAAATGCTTGGTGCCTGCATCGATACCGGCGTCAACAAAATAATCTTCTCCAGCAGCTGCGCCACCTACGGAGTGCCGCAATACGTGCCGCTGAACGAACAGCATCCTCAAAACCCGATCTCGCCCTATGGCGACACGAAGTTCATGGGTGAGCGAATCCTTCACTGGTACGCCGGAGCCTACGACCTCAAATACGTCGCGCTCCGTTACTTCAATGCTTCAGGCGCTGACCCCGATGGAGACATCGGCGAAGTCCACAACCCCGAGTCGCACCTCATTCCGCTCATCCTTCAAGCAATTCTTGGCAAACGACCCCACATTGGCGTTTTTGGCACTGACTACGAAACCCCCGACGGCACCGCCGAGCGGGACTATGTCCACGTCAAAGATCTTGCCGATGCCCATGTTCGAGCCCTTCAATATCTTATTGATGGTGGTGATTCCGCCAAGGTTAACCTCGGCTCAGGTCGAGGATACTCGGTGAAGGAAGTCATCGACATGGCGGCGAAAGTGACGGGACGCGATGTTCCAGTGGAGTACCAAGACCGCCGACCTGGCGACCCTCCTGCCCTATACGCCGATCCAGCATTGGCAAAAGAACTCCTCGGTTGGACTCCAAAATATAGTGACCTCGAAACAATCCTTCGCACCGCATGGGCGTGGGAAAATAAGCGGGAAGCTCTGGGGGTCTAACCATGCGGATCATCATTGTAAATGACAATGCGGTGGTCAGCGGCGGAGCCACGAAATGTGCCTTGCTGAGTGCCGAGCACCTTGCGAACGCGGGTCATGAGGTTCATTTCCTGAGCGGTTTCACCGAAGTCGATCCGTACTTCGCCAGCCTCAAAAATATTACGTTTCATACGGTTGGCGAGACCCAAGAGCATATGGACATCCCAAGACTCATCCAGATGTCATACTCTCGTCCGGCGTACGAAAAGCTGCAGCAGATCCTCGAACTGGGTGATGCCAAAAATACCATCGTTCACACCCACCTTTGGAAGACCGGGACTTCGCCAAGCGTGATCAATGCCGCAATCGATTGCGGAGCAAAGGTCATTTCCTCCTTTCACGACTATCATGTTGCTTGTCCACAAGGTCAATTCTTTAACAAACAGACGAACCAGATTTGCACGTTAAAGCCGGGTTCCCTTGCGTGCCTAACCAGCCATTGCACCGATACCCGGACGATCCTCCCGAAATGGGCGGAGGTTTACCGCTGGGCTGTTCAACGTGGCAAAGCCGGAATGCCCGGCAAGATCCGCCACTTTGGCGTGTTTAGCCAAAAGAGCGTAGATGCCTTTGGACAGTATTTGCCCAAAGACGCCAAGCTCCACATGATGCGCTATCCGATTCAGGCCGTTCACGAACCGAGGATCGACGTCACGAAGAATAAGGCTATCATCTTCTCCGGACGACTTTCGATCGAAAAGGACCCGAAGATATTTGTTGAAGCTGCCAAGAAAATTGGGGCGGAGATTCGTATATTGGGCGACGGTCCGTTGATGCAAGCGATGAAGGATATTGGCTACGAAAAGGCAACCTATGCGGGTTGGCTCAACGGTGACCAGGTTCTCGAAGAGATGAAAAATGCCCGGGCAATGGCAATTACATCCATTTGGTACGAAGTGAACCCACTCGCCCCAATCGAAGCCCTTGGGCGCGGAATTCCGGTCATTGCATCTGACTGCACTTCGACCAAATATGAGATCGTCGAAGGCGAAACCGGCTTTGCGTACCAGGCACATAACGTGGATGACCTCGCTGACAAGATGAATCTGCTTCTCGATGACGCCACCGCCGAACGAATGAGCCGCGCGGCATACGACCGCTTCTGGGCAGACCCCCCAACCCCGGAGAGCCATACTAAACGTCTTATCGAGATTTACGAAGAAATGATTGCCGAGTAACGAATTTCCCAGGCGCCCTCAAAAGATGGCAGGGTAGGTCGAAAAATGGGGCTTACGCGGGTGGGACCAGGGCATGACGCTGGCGGTACGCGGGACGGGTTGGGCCGATATTTGTTAGGTTCAAATCGTGTTGGTTTGAACCTAAGTTCTTTGCAAGTACAAGTTTGCGATTTACGGTCATATCACGACATGAATTGAATTTTCATTATCAAGCTCTGAGAACCACCATCACATAGATAATGGAAGACCGTCAGGGCTCAAAAAAAACTTCTATACCACTCCACAACATCTGTTACAGATTTCAAAATTTGTAGCTCAGCACTAAAGTACTGGTTCAGTTTCCTTATGACCCGCCATTGCTAATTGCGAATTGGATTTCTCTAACCTGCTGGTTTCAACTGACACGAGATCAACTTCCTATATCCCTCAAGAACCTTGTTTGCGTTCCAAGAGCTTAGATATAATATACTAGACGTATGTCTACTTTGTCAACAGTTTTTCGAAATATTAAATGATAGTTATTAACAACGATTATATATCCAGAAGTATCAGTCAATGGGCGGTTGTACGACGGGAGAATGCGATGAGTTTTGAAGGTTGGGGGACGATCATTGTGATTTGTCTGTGAAGCTTAAAGGCATGCAGCAGCGCAAATATAGGGTGATGGTCGAATCTACCGTGAGTAGATGAGTCAAGCAAAATGACGAAATAGTTTGGCTTGCGGAACGGTAGCGTTCCGTAAGAGCTAAAATACCAACATGATCACTTCCCTTCTCTGCCTGATTTCTCTTCAAGCTCCTTTGACCCGTGACAGCTACGGAGTGCCGATTATTCACGGCAAAGACATGAACGAAGCAATGAAGTGGGCAGGGTACGCCGTCGCGCAAGACCGGATGTGGCAGATGGAAATGAGCCGCCGTGGTGCAAGAAGTCGCCTCAGCGAAGCGTTCGGCAAGCAATATCTTGAAGCCGACAAGACGCAATTTCAGCAGTTCTACACACCGGCAGAATTACAAAAGCAATTTGATCGGCTTCCCGGAAAGATGAAATCGTGGTTTACCGCGTATGCCGCCGGGGTCAATAAGTTCATCGACGAAGGCAACCTTCCGCCCGAGTACGCAAAAAATGACCTAAAGCCGACCCCTTGGACGGTGCTTGATTCGGCGGCGATTACGATCAACTTGGTTCAACTATTCGGTCGTGGTGGAGCGGGCGAGATTCGGAACTTGACGATGTACAAGTACCTCGAGATTCAGCCGAAGCTCGCGAAGCGTGCGCTCGATGTATTTGACGATTTTGCTTGGCAGAACGACGCAAAGGCGATTCCGACTTGTTATCCCGAAGATGACCTGGTCAAACCGGTGACCTTCCCTAACCCGACCGCGACTCAGACTTTGAAGCACCTGTCAATGCTTCCTGATCTGGGTGTTTTCGAGCTCTTGCCCGGAGTACGGGTTGTTTCGCGGGATGAAAGCAAACGTCAAGCCGAAAAGCTCGCAACTCCTTTCAAGACGGGCAGCTACTGCGTAGTAGTTAACAAAGCGAGGTCGGCAACCGGAAACGCAATGTTGCTCAGCGGACCGCAGATGGGCTTCACGGTTCCGTCGATTATTCACGAAATTTCGATTCACACGCCGGGCATGGATCTCGCGGGCATGGATGTGCCCGGAGTGCCAGGAGTACTGATTGGTGCTACTCAGGATGCGGCTTGGGGTCTCACAACCGGTGTTGCCGACACCGAGGATATCTACCTTCTGAAGACCATCGATCAGGGCTATCGGGTTGAGGAAACCAACAAGAAGACAACCGTTACTAGCTACGAAATTCCGGTCAAAGGCGAAGATGCGGGTCGACCAACGATCGTAAACCGGCAAGATACCGAATACGGTCCGATTGTTTTTGAGGTCAAACCAAAGCAAGTCGCTTTTGCGCGAAAACGAGCCTATCAAGGGCGAGAATTGCAGTCTTACGAAGCGGTAGCGGGGCTGTGGAGCACGAAAACAAAACAGGACTTTGACAAGGCGACCAGGCGAGCGACGATGAATTTCAATTGTTTTATTGCGCTCAAGTCGGGCGATATCGGTTGGCGATATTTGGGTGAAGTACCCATGCGATCCGGCGACTTTGATCCTCGCTTTCCTCTTCCGGCAACGAAGGCAGCGGAATGGAAAGGCATGATTCCGTTTGAGCAAATGCCGAGCGTTTGGAACCCCAAGCGGGGCTGGATTTGTAACTGGAACAACAAGCCAGTGGCTTGGTGGCCGAACCTCGACACTCCGGCATGGGGCGAGGCGTTTCGGAACAATGTTTTGGTTAACCACATGATGACCGCCGGCAAAAAGTCAATCCGGGACCTTGAGCAAGCTGTCGTCACCTTGGCAACCACGAATAACACCTACAATACGATTTCGCCATTCTTGAGTGGTCAATCGGCGCTCCAGGCGTTTCATGGGGGAATGATGACGGGATCGACCGACTCGGTTCTTTATCAACGATTTGTGGTCGAACTGCGCAACGAAATCTTCCTGAAGTTCACTGGTAATTTTACGGGGGCAGATAACTTTTCGCTCGTAGCTCAGCCAGACGTGATGGCCAAAGCGCTTCGAGGAGAAACGAAGTTTGACTATTTGGCGGGGCGAAAACCGGAAGAAGTTGTTGCGGCTGCGCTTGATCGCGCGGTGAAGGCGGTCTCGGGTCGAACGTTCGAGGCTTCAACCATACCGGTACCAGCCGGGTCAGGTCTTGATCCGATTCCGTATCGAGACCGTGGCAGTTACATTCAGATTGTTGAACTGGGCAAAAAGCCAGAAGGACAGAATGTGGTCACCCCTGGCGTTGCAACCTCAGGTCCCCATTCATACGACCAGGCAGCCTTGGCTCGCAAATTTACTTACAAGCCAATGCATATCCTGCCTTAGTTATTTTGGAGTGACTTCTTGCCAGTTTAGAAAATACTTTTGCAAATCGCGAATGTCTAGAAAATAGAATAAATTAGAAAAACATATCACTTTTTGGAATTTTCTGATTTACAATAATCGTACAGAAGCAAGCAGGAGTTATTACTATGACAAAAGCGAAATCAAAGTTCAGCATTCTCGGAATTATTGCCCTTTCGGTTCTAGCCGGTTGTGGCGGGGCTGGTTCGAATGCTCAGGCGTTTTCAGCCGGAAAGTATGTAGGTTCTATCCAGGAAACCGATGGCACAACCGTGGAGGTTGAGATTACGATAGATAGTGACGGAACCATAGTTGGTCGCGGCGATCATTTGACCGCGCCAGGCGGCGCTCCGTTGGGTAATGCACACATGGAAGGAGCCTTTAATCCGCTAACTGGCTTTTTTGAAATTGCGGGTAAGTACCAGTCGCAAACGCCAGGACCTCCGGGTGGGGGTAAGGATTTGATTCATGTGAGCGGAAAGATACCGGCGCCAGAACTGAATTCGGATCAATTGTTGGTTATTGACCGAGGGACTCCTTATCAAGGTCAATTGTTCAGGAAGTGAGCACGGCTTGAAAAAAAATAATCGTCAAATTCCCAGTAGTTTTGATGGACAATGTAACCATGATGAAATCAGCGCGGATTAGTTTGTTTGCCCTCACGGGGGCACTAGCATTGTTGAGCACGAGTGGCTGTGGAGGAGCAGGTTCTGCGACATCGTTTGTTGAATCAAGGTACGAAGGAACGGTTACGACTCCGGGAAAATCCAGCAAGGTCGTTGAAATTTCCGTCGATGGTGATGGAAACCTTTCGGGTAAGTGTTCCTTGATTAGTCTTTCAACCGGAGCCATAACTGCCAGAGCAACTTTGACCGGAACCGTCAACAAAACGACCGGAGAGTTTTCCGCTGCTGGAATGTTCCAGTGCTTTATTCCACCTCCTCCAGATGGAACGGGAACTGGACCAGTTTCAATTTCAGGCTCGGTACCAAAAATCAATGTTGCCGAAGGACCTTTGCAGGTACAGGATAGCGTCAGCGTTCTCAATGGCGTGATTACTCACGCCCCAACCTTGTAGGATCGTTGATCATAGTGTAGACTAATGTCTACACTATGACTTTATTTTCGTTTCTTGATGAAGACCAGGTTGTGTCGCCTGAAGGCTTGGTGTATCAGGCTGACTTTCTTTCCGAGTTCGAAGAACGAGAACTCATAGCGTGGATTGATTCGCATCCATGGAATACGGAGTACTCGCGACGCCGCCAGTTTTATGGCCGGTCTTATAAAGACCCATTGGTGGAAACCGCCATTCCTTCTCTGTTCCAGATCATAGCTAAGCGGTTATATGATGAAGGGCTCGTTACTTCCCTTCCCGATCATGTTTTAATCAATGACTATCAACCCGGACAAGGCATTGCCGCTCACTTGGATGAGATGCCGCACCCTGATAGTCAAGTTGTGACGATTTCACTGTTGGATACTTATCCGATGGAATTTGCCCGGATTGGGACGGATGAGAAATTTGAGCAGTGGTTGGCTCGTCGAAGCGTGGCAGTGATGAACGGCGAGAGCCGGACGCTGTGGACTCACGAGATTGTGAAGCGAAGGGCCGATATCGTCCAGGGCGGAGGTCGTCGATTTCGGGGACGAAGGGTTTCGGTGACCTATCGGACGATGTTGTTTAGCACTTAAATAGAAATCTGCTCTCCTGCTTGGAGCTAGGTGCTTCTTCGCTTCCCTTGGCTCTTTGAGGTATCTTATTATCTCGCGTGCTCCGGTCGTCTAGCGGTTCAGGACATCGCCCTCTCACGGCGAAGATCGCGGGTTCGAATCCCGTTCGGAGTACCA
>JAYVHY010000220.1:0-3840 GCA_043770615.1 Armatimonadota bacterium
GTCAACGACAAGAAATAGTCAAGACGACTTACTTTCGGCGACGCCGAACAAGAACGAGTAGACCAACGCCAATCACTGCAAAAGTGGCTGGCTCTGGGACAAACGCCACGTTGTTATCTCGCAAAAACTGAACGTTGCCAGCCATCGAAATAGCTCCGGAAACAAAGAAGTCTGAGTTACTGTTGCTGAACTTGAAGTCAACCCAGTTGCCATATGTACCAATGAACGAGTTTGTTCCAACAAGCTTGCCATTTCGGAACCAACCGCCGCCCGAGTCTCCCCCGGCCAAAGCCGCCTGACCGTTTTGTCTCAAAGGCGCAATCAACGAGGAACCGGCTAAGAAGCCAGGTTCATCGATGTAATCCGTAAATTCGTACTGTGCATTGCCTTTTCGTCGAACTCCGCCCGATATGTTAACGTCATATCCATCGCCGTTACCATTCAAAACGCCGGAAAGACCATATCCGACCATCGTCACTGTATCGCCAAAAATCATCGGGCTCACATCAATCGTTGCATGCGGCAAAACGAACGAACCGACATCAATTCTAAAAATTGTCAAGTCACTATTTGGGTCACTTACCGCTGATCCCGAAATAACATTAAACGTGCCGAAACCAGGCAAGGTAAATGCTCCGGCTCCAACATGCTTTGCGGTTATGACCGTATTGTTGCCAACCAGAACTCCCGAAGCTCCGCCAATTTGACCAACAAACTGGAAGTCACTCGTATTGGTGTCTGAAGCAGATCCAGGGAGTACTGCAAAAGCAGAAAGCGAAAGGCAAAGCCCTCCAAGCACAAAAATAGAACGCATACAGGCATTATATATCTGTCTTGCCCAAAATGAAACCTAGCAAATCACTCTAGCTTTTGTTTTTTGTCCAAGTATCCTATGGGGGTGTTTTCTGTTGGCCCAATCAAAATTGACCCGCCGCTGATTTTGGCCCCAATGGAAGACGTTACTTCCTTGCCCATGAGGTTGATTGCCAAGCGAATCGGCAATCCAGGACTTGTCTTTACCGAATTCGTCAGCGCAATGGCAATCCACTATGGCGCATTGAAAACGCTTCGGAAAATGCAAATCCACCCAGACGAACGACCATTAGGAATTCAGATCTTTGGTGCAGACGCCGACATCATGGCCGACACTGCGCGAATTGCCGAAGACATGGGTGCGGATATTGTCGACATCAACATGGGTTGTTGGGTACCAAAAGTCTGCAAAACTGGCTCTGGAGCGGCATTGCTCAAAGATCCTATTGCCGCGGAGAAGATTGTCGCCGCCGTGGTTAATGCCGTCAAAGTTCCAGTTACGGTCAAAGTCCGGGCTGGATGGGACTATTCCCTATTCGCGGCACCCGAGCTTGCCAAGCGATTTGAAGGGGCAGGAATCAAGATGTTGACTTTACATGCTCGTTTTGCCAAGCAAGGATTCGAAGGCGAAGCCGATTGGGACCTTATCAAACGGCTTCGTGAATCCGTTTCAGTGCCCCTTATCGGTAACGGTGACGTAAAAAGTGCCGAAGACGCGCTTGGCATGATGCGTGAAACGGGATGCGACGGCGTCATGGTTGGCCGAGCAGCAATTTCCAATCCATGGGTATTGGCCAAGATTTCGGCGGCAATGGCCGGTCAACCCGAGCCAAGCGAGCCAACTTTGGCCGAGCGGATTGATGTCGCAAAGACCCACGCCAAGCTCCAAGTTGCCTATGAATGCGAGGTTACGACTTACGAAGAGGCGAAGGAGCACCCCGAAATCGCTTTCCACGAAGGAAGAGCAATCCGCTCCTTAAGGGGACAAATGCCAATGTACATTAAGGGTATCCCCGGAGCGGCAATCATTCGATCTGAGCTATATCAAGCAAACTCAGTTGCTGATGTCGAGCGAATTCTGGACGGCCTAACTGTCACCCAAGCCTGATTGGAACGGCAATGGGAACCCCCAAGAAAGTACACTAGGAGGAAGCAATGTCGCTGGTACGCAACCTCATCCTAAAAACCTCAGGACTCAAACCGGTTGAGGCAATCGTCAGAAAATCTTTTCTTTTTCGGCCGCTGGTAACACGGTTCATTGCCGGTGACACCCTAGAGGAAGCGCTTGTAGAAAGCGAAGCTATCCTTGCCAATGGACAGCGAATCACCCTGGACTATCTCGGTGAAAACGCCCATTCAGAATCCGAAGCATTGGCATCTTGCGCCATTTACGCCACGATGCTTGACAGAATAGATTCGGTAGCGGCTGTACAAAAGTGGAAGAACTCTCCAATTGGCACTGAGCCACTCAATATCTCGATCAAATTGACCCAGTGCGGATTGGACCAAGGCACAGACTTCGCTGAAGCGAATTACCGAAAAGTTGTTCAAAAGGCAGTTGAACTTGGCACTTTCATCCGAATCGACATGGAATCCTCGGATTACACCGCTCGGACGGTCGAGATTGTGACTCGCGTCCACAAAGAATTCTCTAATACCGGAACCGTTCTGCAAAGTTACCTTCATCGAAATGATGACGATGTTGCCCACGTGATCGAGAACAAAATGCGTACTCGTTTGGTCAAAGGTGCATACCTGGAACCCGGCACCGTCGCTTACCAAGAAAAATCAAAGGTTGACGAACAGTACGTCGCTCAATCAAAGAAGCTATTGGAGTTCGGTACGTACCCGGCAATTGCTACTCAAGATGAAAAGATCATCGTCGAACTCAAGAAATTTGTCGAGGAAAAGGGAATTGACAAATCGGGCTTCGAATTCCAAATGCTGCTTGGCATCCGCCGTGACCTTCAGGCTTCACTGGTTGCAGAAGGCTATAACGTTCGGGTCTACGTACCGTACGGGGACCAGTGGTACCCGTACTTCACCCGTCGCCTAGCCGAGCGCCCTGCAAACGCGTTATTCATGTTGAAAAACATGCTCAAAAAGTAAGCACCCTTAGAACTTTAGTCGCAAGACTTTATATATCGCCGGTTGAGATAGTGAAATCCGACCAGGCAAAGGCCGCCAACTACTGACAGCAGTTCGGGAATGCCACTGGTGCTAGCAACATTATGACCATGCCCAAACAAGTGAGAGCTCGCCAATAACAGGAAACCAGTTGCAAAAACTGCAATTGGCATCCAAGACCTGTGCTTGACATAGCCTCGGGTAGCCGCCCAGCCGCCAAAAACGAGCGCTGTACCCAGAAAGCCCCATTCCAAAACGGGAGATTGCAAGTAAGTAAACCCAACAACCGACAGCACACTAACCGCTACCCCAGTGACGGCACAATGAACCGCACAAACGGTGCTTGCAATGGTGCCCCAATAATCTGGATCAAGCGAAAGCGGCTTCACTAACAAATATTATACCCCTAGAGGGTACTGGCATTGCAATAAAAATGGCGCGCCCGAGAGGACTCGAACCTCCGGCCCCCAGCTCCGCAAGCTGATGCTCTATCCACTGAGCTACGAGCGCATGAAGTAAAGATTATACCGGATGGAACCTAAGCGGCCTTCGGAGAAATGTCAAGTGCCTTAGCCACAAACTCTTCAAACGGCAGCGGCCTTGCAAACAAGTAACCCTGGCTGTACTCAACCCCAAGATCGGCAAGGAACGTCCACTGAGCCTCTTGCTCAATACCTTCGGCAACAATTTGTAGATTCAAAGCTCGAGCCAGACGCACGATAGTCTCAAGAATATCTTCCTGCTTCTTGTCAATTCCAATTCCATCTACAAATCGCTTATCAATCTTGAGGCAATCAAACGGCAAGCTCGCCAAGGTCGCCAGAGACGAATAGCCAGTACCAAAGTCATCGATTGCAAGCGAGAAGCCGGATTGTTGAAGTTTGTTCAACATATCCACGC
>JAYVHY010000221.1:0-20901 GCA_043770615.1 Armatimonadota bacterium
ACGATGTCATTTATGTCACTTTTTTTTCGAGAGCCGTTTGTGTTCAGATCTCTGATCCACTTCGATGCCAAAAGCCCGAGGAGCTACATGCCCGCCGAGGCGCGCAGCGCGACGGAGGACACGACCCCGCCGTCACGGTGGCAAGAGAATGTTCTCGAAAATTCAATTGTGTTTATTCCTTTTCCATTGCGATCGCCTTGCCATCACTACCGCTTTGATTTGAGGGCTGAAAACTGAAAAATTAAACAAGCCCGAATTCAGGTTCAAATTGTTATTTATTGAACCTAAAACATCCTGCTCCAACCCACCCCACGTACCGCCCATGTCCAACCCCCGTTCGACCTCGATGAAGATCTATTTCCCCAACTCCCAGTCACAAACACTCCAGGTTCAATTGAGCCTAGAAGGTACACTGTAACTTATGTTCCTCGACGAGGCGATTGTCGAATTCTCCTCGGGAAAGGGGGGTTCTGGCGCGGTAGCCTTCCACACAGAAAAACACGTCCCTCGCGGCGGCCCTAATGGCGCCGACGGCGGTAAGGGCGGCGACGTCATTCTCATTGCCGACCGAGCCAAGCGAACCCTGTACGACTTTAGGCTTCTCGACCATTACGAAGCCGACAGCGGCGTCCACGGTCTTGGCAACAAACGTGGCAAAAATGCCAAAGACATCGAAATCAAAATCCCGATCGGAACGATTGTAACCGACTTCCACACCGGCGAAAAGATTGTTGACTTTACTAAGCACGGAATGCGATTCGTGATTGCCAAGGGCGGGCGTGGCGGCCATGGCAACATGCACTACGTTAATTCTGTTCGCCAAGCTCCGAATTTTGCCGAGAAGGGCGGACCAAGCGAGAGGATCAAAGTCCAACTTGAGCTTAAGCTCCTGGCCGACGTCGGTCTAATTGGTATGCCTAATGCGGGCAAGAGCACCCTGATAAGCAACATTTCGGCGGCAAAGCCAAAGATCGCGGACTACCCGTTCACCACCATCGTGCCAAACCTTGGCGTAGTCCAGTTCCGCGAGTATTCCTTTACGGTAGCCGACATGCCCGGACTTATTCTCGGTGCTAGCGAAGGCATCGGACTTGGGATTCAGTTCCTCAAGCACGTTCAAAGAACCAGGGTACTTGTCCACATTATTGATGTATTCCCAGTTGACGAGTCGGATCCGCTTGAGAACTATAAGATCATTGAGAATGAGCTTAAGCAATACTCCGAAGAGATTTTTGCTCGACCGCGATTGATCGCGCTCAACAAGACTGACCTAATTGACCAGGATCGTGTTGCCGAGCTGACGGAAATATTCAAGCAATTCGGACATCCGGTTTACGCTATTTCGGCGGCGACCAGCGTGGGACTCGAACCATTGCTGGACGAAGTCGCTCAGATCGTGGAAGCGAACACATCAGAGGAAGAGATTCCGGTCATTATGCCTGCCCTCATGATGCAAGGCGAAGACTTCTGGGAAGTCATTGAAGAGGAAGATGGTTACCGAGTGCGCGGCAAACGAGTCGAGCGGATGGTGGCCATGAGTGACCTCGAGAGCCGAGACTCAGTTCGATATCTTCAACGTCGGCTCGAAAAGATTGGCATTTTTACAAAACTGAAGGAAGCAGGAATCGAAGAGGGCGACGCGGTTTCTATTGGCGAGTTTGAGTTCGAATACAAGGACGAAAGATGAGAATTGGAATCCTTGGCGGCACATTTGATCCGCCTCACTATGGTCATCTGAAACTTGCCGAAGCGGCAATCGAATCGCTTGAACTCGATGAAGTGATCTTGCTTCCGGCAAATGTCAATCCGTTTAAGCAAAAGGCGCGGATCGCATCAACCAAAGATCGAACTGCAATGGTGCAGTTGATGCAAAAGCGAAATGCCAAGCTTTCGTTCTCCGATATGGAGATCACCCGGGGCGGAGTTAGCTACACGGTTGACACGCTTGGCGAACTCCAAATGGTGCATCCTGGCGAATATTGGTTCATTCTGGGAGCCGATGCAATCAGTAACTTCCTTGAGTGGAAGAATCCGCAAAGGATTCTGAGGCTCTGCCGATTGGCGGTTGCGGTTCGTCCTCCGATCAATATCGACGACTTAAAATTACAACTTCCCGAAGACTTTCGGGACAAAATCGACATCATTGAGATGACTGCTACTGAAGAGTCCTCCTCAACAATCCGCGATCGAGTTATACGAGGACTTCCAATCCAAAGCATGACAACTCCCGAAATTGTTGACTATATAAGAAATAATAAGCTGTACAAATGACATCTGCCGACAAAGTTGAACTCATTAAGGACGCTGCCGACGATATGAAGGCAGAGAGAATTGAAGTCCTAGACGTGCGAAAGAAAACGTCCGTCGCCGACTACTTCATCGTATGTAGCGGTACCTCCGATCGGCACGTCGATTCGATTGCCGAAAGGGTTGCTGAAAAGCTCCTTCCCAATAAAATTAAGCCGTTTCGAACCGAAGGCGAGAAAAGCGGTTGGATCCTGCAAGATTACGGCGACGTTATCTTTCACGTGATGAAAGAAGAGCAACGACAATTTTATGATTTAGAAGCACTTTGGGAATCAATTCAGCCCAATCCTGACCTAGAATTGTAAATAACATGGATTCGAAGCAGAAAGTTGTTGACCTCAAAGCTGAGCTTGCTCGAATTAAGGCGAAGCTTTCAGCGTCTTCCGATAGCGATATTGTCGAGGCTCTCAAATTCAAGGTTGAGGCGCTTGAGAACCAACTAGCTGAAGCGATCAAAGAAGTAGAGGACCAAACCGAAGCATTGGAGTTGACCGAAGTCAAGGACGAGCTTCCTGCTGAAGAAATCGTGCGAGAGATTCGCTTAGCTCGGGCACACATTGCGGGAGACCGAAAACCGGTTGCGCGCGAAATCATCGCTCGGCTAGAAAAAGCGGCTCCCAACAATGTCGATGTTTTGGAACTGAAAGCCGACATGCTTATCGCCAGTCGGGACCTGACCAATGCTTTGCCATTGCTTAAAAAGGCTCGAAAGGCCGACCCGGCGAACGTGACAATCGAGAAAAAGCTGGCGGAAGTGGCGATGAGGACTTCAACCATGGGCTCGATAGACGATCAACTTCGATCGGGATTGAGCGGAACTCTGATTGCCGAGGGAGATATGAAGGCGACTCCCACTGCGGCGACGGTTTGTAGCTTGTTTCTTCCGGGATTGGGTCATTTGTTCGTGGGGATGACGACCAAGGGCATTGTTTATATCTCGGTTTGGGTGATATCCGTGGTTCCGCTCACCTACTTGATGATCACCGAATTGAACCGAATCCACGGCAATATTAACAATTTCAGTCCGTCGATGTGGATCATTGGGCTTTTCTTTGTTGCCGCTATGTGCTGGTTCGTGGCTCTTTTTGAGTGCGCCGCCTTAGCTAAGAAGCCAGGGAGTGGGAAGCGAAAAGTTATCGAGCATCCGAAGCCTCCGGTTGATTTACCGTTTGAGTAAGTTTGGAGGCCTGGAAGCCCACCCACCCATTAACTTCTGGACTTCTTCAGTTCTTCAACAAGCTGCATTTGTGACGCAGTGATGGTCAGGTCACTACGAGTCCGTTCTAAAACCGCTCGAAGGGCGTCAACGGCTCGTCTTAGGCCATTGGTGAGGGAATCCGGGAAGTCGAATGTCACGAGTTCCTCGTAAATCGCATCCATGTACTTGAGGATTCGTTCTGCCTCATCCATCCTTCCCTTCCTTATCTCGTCGAGAGCGAAGCGTCGAACTTCGCTGGCGGCTTCGGCGGCGCCGTGGAGGTACGCCATAGTTTGCGAGCCGAGCGAAGCTGGTGACGGTAAATCTCGGTTTTGCACGATTGCCATGACGCAAGCCGCCTCGACCATCTCTTTTTCGGTGTCGTGGAGGTAGCTGAGACTTAGCTCGGGATAGGGCTTCATGAGCGCTCTCACTTCGACCGCTACGGTCATGGCTTCGTCGAGGAGGGTTTGGGATTCATCGAACTGGTGACGGTGGATGTGGCGAATGGACTTTGCGCTTAGTTGTCCCAGCTTGCGGCATAGGACGAGGATTTTTTCTCGCGCTTGGTGAAGTTCAGTGGAGTGGGCGCGGAGATCTTCCCAGCCTGATCTGTTAGTCACGAATGTTGGGACGGATGTCTGGAGGGATTAGATTCTCCAGATGGCTTCTTGGCATCGTTTTTCCCTTCGCTTCCCGATTCGCCTAATGCTCTCGGGACTACGAATTCGCTTCGCTCAATCGACTCACCCGGTTCACTCGTGCCTCGCTTACCGACCTCTCTGTCCAAAGAGGTATCTCGCTTCGCGAGTGTAAAAAGGTAACGATTGGATCCTTACAATAACATGATTTCCTATTGCTCAACAGGATTTTTACGGTCGAAGTCACATCAACTTTTGACGGTTCAAGCTAACCCAACGCTTCTCGCCGATGATTACGTGGTCCAAGACTTTGATGTCGAGTAACTTCCCTGCTTCGACAATTCTCGCCGTCACTTGAATGTCTTCGGCACTCGGCTCTGGGTCGCCGCTTGGATGGTTGTGAGCAACGATTACTCCGACTGCTCCTTCTCGCACGGCTTCTCGGAAGATTTCTCGTAGTCCCACAATGGAAGCGTTTGCCGTGCCGATGTGGATCGTTGCGACCCGCAGAATCACGTTTTTTGCATCAAGATAGATTGCTACGAAGTGTTCTTGCCCCTCATGTCTCAGGTCATCAAGCAAATCAGCAACGTCGGATGGATCGTTGATCGATTCGATTTCAGACTCGCCACGACCAACGATTCCTACCTTCTGACCAAGAATGAACATCGCCATCAGTCTCTCGGCTTCATCACGTGACAGGTCAAACCCCTTCTGAAGTTCCTCGAGGGAAAGATCGGCTAACTTGCGCAGCTTTCGATTAGCGAGGAGTAATTCACGTGCGACTGGCACCCAGCGATCAACGTCGGCGTCCGTTTTTGAAACCGCGTAAGCCAGCAACTCAGTCGGCATTGCCGCCTTCAAACCAAGAGTCCTTAACCGGGTCAGCGTTTCCGATGTCATTTGTCTTTACAGCACAGTCAGCGGTACTTTGGTATCGGCGACTGGCTCTGTCCATTTTCCATCTTGCTTGAGCAGATTCACCAATTCTGCAACGCCCTCCTCTTGCGGAATTCCATTTTTCACGATTTCTCGTGAGCGGTAAAGTGTGATCTTTCCACCAGCTGCACCAACATATCCATAGTCAGCGTCAGCCATTTCTCCCGGACCGTTTACAATGCATCCCATTACGGCAATATCAAGCCCGACTAAGTGCTTTGTCGCCTCTCTGACTTCCCTGAGAACGGTTGGCAAATTAAACTTTGTGCGTCCGCATGACGGACACGCAATATATTCGACTTTAGTCTTTCGGAGCCCGATTGATTGGAGGATATCGTAGCAAACGGGAATCTCCATCTTTGGGTCTTCGCTCAGGCTGACCCGAATGGTGTCGCCAATCCCTTCCATGAGCAGGGTCGCAATTCCAGCGGTGCTCTTGATTCGAGCGTAGTCGCCGTCACCCGCTTCGGTCACCCCTAGGTGCATCGGATAAGCCATTCCTTCTTCTGCCATCCGCTGGCACATCAAGCGGTTTGCTGCCACCATGACCTGAACACGGGAAGCCTTGCAGCTAATATTCAGGTTTCTAAAGTCATGCTTCTCGCACAATCTTAGATACTCCATTGCGGATTCGATCATTCCGGCGGGAGTGTCGCCGTATGTGACCATTACTCGTTCGGAAAGCGAACCATGGTTCACTCCGATTCGCATCGCTCGGCCATGCGTTTTGCATGCATTTAGTACCGGAACGAGACTATCTTCGATTGCCAAAAGTTCACTTTTTTGTTCGGCTTCCGAATAAGCAAGCTCTTCCCTGAGGAGGGCAACTTCATCGCCTTCCCTTCCTCTCATGTCAACATTTTTTCGACTGCCATGACGCTTGAAAACGAAAAGTCCAGGATTGATTCGGACTTCATCGACGTGCTTGGCGGCTTCAACGGCGATGTCAGTGCCCTGGTGGTGAACATCGGCGGTTAGAGGAACATATTGATACTTTTCAGTGACCTTGGCTCGGATTGCTTCGAGACATTGGGCTTCGCCAAGAGTCGGGGTGGTAACTCGAACTAATTCACACCCGATCTTATGCAGTTCAATGATCTCTTCAACGCAAGCGTCGATGTTCCGGGTTTCTTCGGTGATCATGGATTGAACCAAGACATGGTGTCCGCTGCCGATCGTCATATTTCCGATCTTGCACGGTGAAGTTTGACGGCGCGGATAGGTTACGTCGAGATTCATAGTTATGTTTATATTCTGACATACCCGGATTCGGCATCCAATTTGCAGAAAGACACTTGGTAGGTACGAAGTCTGGTAAAAGGAACAAAGGATCAGATACAAACCACTAAGGAATTGGGATTATGGATGCAATTAATCGAACATTTATTGGGGTACGTGTTCCACCCGAACTCTTGCCACTCATCGACGCTGCCCTGCTTCAACTGAAAAGAAAGCCGGGAATTTTGGATATGAGGTGGAACCAGCCGTCAGAGTATTTTCTCAATCTCGTGACGCTGGGTGAAATTTCGGTTGCCACTATGAGCCGGGTTATTCCCTTGGTTGCTCAAATCGCCAATGACAACCACGCTTTCTCATTAACTCTGGACAAGTTTGTTGGTCTACCAAATATGATACAGCCTCGTTTTGCGGTCCTTCAACTGACCGGCGAAGGCGCCGAAGCTTCGATTAGAATCGCCTCTCAGTTAGACACCATAACCCGCTCAGTCACGCCTCCTCGGGAAGGCAGACCGTTCCAGCCAAATCTGGTGATGGGTCGCATCAAAACTGAAAGCGAACAATTGAGGGTTGCCCTGGGGAGAGCCTTGAAAATGCCGGACCAGCCTGCGATTGGAACTTGGGATATCACTCACCTAGATATTGCGATCACTACGTCCAGCACGTCTGGGGTCGGATATAAGGCGATTGAGTCGTTCCCTTTGCGATCGGCATCATAAGAATTCTGGATAATATTTCACAAACAGCTTGCACAGTTTCGAGAACTGGCGTATTGTTTTATAAGACGACGCCGTCTCCGAGCAACATCGGTCTCGACGCCGCCTAATTTTGTTCTAAGGAGGAAATTTAGGTGCAGCGATATACACCAGATAACATCAGAAACGTCGCCGTGGTAGGCCACGGCAGTTGCGGAAAAACCATGCTGATTGAGCACATGCTCTATACAGCCAATGCTACCGACCGGGTTGGGTCCGTTGAGGCGGGCAACACCCAAAGTGACTTTGATCCCCTTGAGATAAGACGGAAAATTTCCCTCTCTTCAAGTGTTCTCCCCCTTGAATGGCACGGGTGCAAGATCAATTTGATTGATGTGCCAGGCTATCCAGACTTCATCGGCGAGCTTCACTGCGTTGCCCGTGCGGTAGAAAGTTTTATTCTTGTCTGCGAGGCCAAGAGGGATTTAGATGTAGGATTTGAGCTTGCGTGGGAGATTGCGGAACAGTACGGACTCGCCAAGTGTATTTTTGTCAATAAACTCGAACGCGACAACGCCGACTACGAGGGTCTGATTGAGACCTTGCATGAAAGATATGGTCGGTCAGTTGTAGGTGTTCAAATTCCTATTGGCCACCAAGCCGCCTTTTCTGGCGTGCTCGATCTACCTCGAATGAAAGTTTATAAGGGTAGAGATCGGGGAGTTGAGATTGAGGACATCCCAAGCGGGTATCAGGAAGAAGCCGAGTACCGCCGTGAAAAGATGATGGATGCCGCGGCTGAGGGTGATGACGATCTTGCATTAAAGTATCTCGAAGGCGAAGACTTGACTGAAGACGAAGTTGAGCACGGTCTACTTGTCGGCGTTGAACGAGGACGGGTTGTCCCGCTAACCGTGGGATCGGCCATGAGCGGAATTGGCGTTGCCACTCTCCTCGATCGAATCACTAAAGAACTTCCCTCTCCAACTGAGGCACCGAAAGATGTCAATGGAATGTCGATTTATAAGTCCGGGGCCGAACCAATTGGTGCAAATGACGAAAGCGCCCCATTATCGGCTCTGTGTTTCAAAACAACGGCTGATCCGTTTGTTGGAAAAATCAACTACTTAAGAGTCTTTAACGGATCGATCCGGCTAGACGACGTTGTTGCCAATGTAAACCGCGAAAATGAAGAACGGCTTCACAACCTATTCTTCCCTCATGGCAAGACTCAGGAGCAGGCAACTCATGTTGGCTCAGGAGATATTTGCGCGGTTGCTAAGTTGTCAAATACCCATACCGGGGACACTTTGGCTGGAACGAAGAACAAAATGTTGCTGGCTCCAATCGAAATGCCAGAACCGGTGTACCGAATTGCCATTTCTCCAAAAACCAAGGCAGATGAAGACAAATTGCCGACTGCGCTTGAGAAGCTTATGGACGAAGATCCGACATTCCGAGCCTACCGAGACTCCTCGGCTCACCAAGAAATCATCGAAGGAATGGGCGATATTCACCTTGATACTTTGATTGAACGGTTGAAAGCTAAGTTTGGAATCAATGTGACGCTTGAGGATGCGAAAGTACCTTATAAGGAAACTATTCGAAGCAAAGCTAAAGCACAGGGACGCCACAAGCGACAATCGGGCGGCAAAGGTCAATTTGGCGATTGCTGGATTGAAGTAGAGCCGCTTGGTCGCGGAGACGGGTTTGTTTTTGAGAACAAGGTCGTTGGCGGTGCGATTCCAAAGAACTTTATTCCGGCAATTGAAAAAGGAATACGGGAGACAATGGAGCACGGCTTTGTAGCCGGCTATCCGGCAATGGACTTCAAGGTAACTGTCGTTGATGGCTCTTACCACGATGTCGATTCAAATGAAATGGCATTTAAAATGGCGGGTGCGATTGCGATTAAAGCAGCGATTGAGGCTTGCGATCCGGTTATTCTTGAACCAATCATCGAGGTTGAAGTTGACGTATCCGACGATCAAGTTGGAGATGTTGTCGGAGATCTGAACGGTCGGCGAGGACAATTGCTGGGGATGGACCAGGTCTCAACCGGCAAATCGAGGATACGGGCTATGGTACCAATGGCAAATATGACGCGGTATGCCCTGGATTTGCGATCAATCACGAAAGGTCGCGGCAGATTCAGGCAACACTTTGCACATTATGCGGAGGTTCCTTACCCGGATCAACAAGCTTTAGTTGCGGCTCACGAGAAGCAGCGACTGGAGCATGAAACTCATCATTAGTTAAGTTAGTCGCCCATCAAAGTTTTTTTTGATGGGCTAACTTAACTTAGGCAGCTAATGCTGTTTGATCGTCTTCTGCAAGTTCTTGCATCACCTTCGCCGTGATTTCAGCAAAAACTTCTGGCGAAATCTCTAGGGTAGACATAAATTCTTCTGAATTATGCCTAGATTGGACTCCAGGAATTGGTGGAAAACCAAGTTCGTACGAGAGCGTGTTGGCGATTGCAACACAGCAACATATGTCCCGATCTACTGTACTCTTGTCTGGCTGATCGTGATTAGAAATCGCATCTTGAATAAACGGAGCTAAGACCCATCGCTTTGCCAATTCTTCGCTTACTTGTTTGTGGGTAAAACCGCAAGCTTGGTCCTCGGCATCGACTAAGCTCATTTTTTTGGAAGTAGAAAGCGATATTGCCTGTTCAAATTCTATTGGGCAGAACCTTTCCATGGCCAAAAATCCGACATCATGGATCAAACCAGCGATATAGGCATCTTCTTGTTTTGATCGGTCAACATGAAACATCAATTCACGTGCAATCAATGAAGTTGCTTTGCAATGCTTCCAATAAGTCAGTTTGTCAAACGAGGGCACCATTGGCTTCTCGTGAGAAATTTGCTGATATGCGAGGCTAATTGCGATCTGCTTCATTCGTGTTAGGCCGATAAGGCTAATTGCTCGTGCGATATTCTCACATGCTCCGGTTCCGTATGCTGGCGAACTTGCAACTCGCAAGACTTTCGTCGTTAAACCGGCATCTTGGCCGATCACACTCATTAAGTTCTGAGACGAAATGTTGTCGTCTGCAAATAGTTTCAGCAGATTCAGGACAATGGTCGGCAACACAGGCAGGTTTTCACTACGACTTATTTTTATGCTGAGAGTATGAAAATCCACATAGAAATTGTCGGCAATCTCTTACCGAAATCTTTTACCTATTTGGACCTTTCGAAAAGTCAATTGCAACCGATGATTGACCTTGAGCGTAATATACTCATGTAATTGAGCGTTTGACTATCATGGCTGACTTCTACCAATTGCTCGGTGTTCCACGAAGCGCGGACGAAAAAGACATCAAATCGGCTTACCGAAAACTTGCCCGAAAGCTTCATCCTGACGTAAATCCGGGTGACAAAAATGCCGAAGCTAAGTTCAAACAGGTCAGCGAAGCGTACGAAGTCCTTGGTGATCCCGAAAAGCGTAAGCTTTACGACCAATACGGAGAAAATTGGGAACAAGCCAAGAATATGCAGGGTCATGACATGGATTTTGGCGGAGTGCACATGGGAAACATGGGCGGCTTTGGCTCCATATTCGAACAGTTTTTTGGCGGAGGCGGTGGTCAACAAGGAGGATTTCGGATTCAAGACATCGAAGCCTCGCAGCCCCGTGATATTGAACGTGAGATTGAATTGAGTCTTGAAGAAATTGACGCGGGTTGCGCACGAACTTTGACTTACCAAACCATGGATGCTCAACAAACGCGGGGGCAAGTTGCCACTGTGCCATCAACCAAGAAAGTTGAAGTCAAGATTCCGGCTGGAATTGGTGACGGAAAGAAGCTGAGAGTTCCGAGCAAAGGACACGCTGGCGTGGGTGGAAAGGCTGGTGACCTCTATGTCGTTATCCGTTGGGCAAAACATGACCAGTTCAAAGTTCACGGGGAAAACCTTGAGGTTGAAGTTCCCGTCTCTTTCACAAAGGCTGCCCTTGGAGGCGAAATTTCAATTCCGACCCTGCGCAAAAAAATGACCATGAAAATTCCTGCTGGCTCGCAGTCTGGTCAGGTCTTTCGACTTGCTAATCAGGGAATCACAAAACTTGGAGCTGGAAAAGGCGACCTTCTGGCTCGCCTAAAGATCACTGTTCCTAAATCGCTATCCAACGAGCAAAAGTCGTTGTTGCAGAAGCTTGCGGAGATTGAGGACAAATGAGACATGAGAACCAGCCCGTCTATATGATTGGAGTCGCGGCACAGCTCTGCAATGTCCACCCACAGACCCTTCGCCAATATGAGAGAATTGGGCTCGTCATTCCGTCTCGAGTCGGCGCAAAGAATCGCCTGTACTCGGAGTTTGATATTCTTCGCGTGCGCAGAATTCAGCGACTAACTCAGGAACTGGGTGTGAATCTGGCTGGAGTAGAGATCATCCTGCGGCTGCTTGACGAGATGGAAGAGACGAGAGTCGATATGGAAAACCAATTAGCGGACTATATTTCCGAAGCAGAAACCCGGATCGTATCAATGATGGAAAACCGAAACATCTTGCTCAAAAAGGACGAATCGCTTCTACCCGTTCCGAATATCAAAATTCGCAAATCAACCCAACTTTAATAAATCTCAACTCCATCGACTTCTGATCAAGAATTTTTTCGGTTATCCGTGCTGAAGTGTTAGGTGGTCTAAACCTCATTCGTTTCTCTCCCTATGGGACAGAAAGTCATTATTTCGAACAAGGCGGCACTGATAGCTCATTTCGGAGCAGTCGGCCATGCCAACATCGAAAATGCAATCTTCCGGCTCATGGCAGCAGAATCTGAACTTGGAATCGAGACGGATCTCTATTATCTCGATAAGCTCCAAAACGGTCATGCAGTAGCCGTCCCAACCGATAGACAGCAGAATAAGGATGCTATTGAATGGATTCTTCGAAACCCAACCGATTCCATCTTAATTGTGGGTGGACATAAAGTTGTTCCCTTTGAAGATCACTACTACCCACAACAGCCCGTGGAGAATCCATGCGATGCAAACAGCATTTTAACCGTTACCCAGGCTGCCTCACGATTGCTGGATACAAGCAGCAGACCAAGTTATCGAGATATTGTGATCCAGCTAGACTATGCGGTCGTAAACTGCCAAACAAAGAAGCCTCTCAGTACGGTCAAACTAGGTTTACGATAGGCCTACGGCTCCTTCCGGCTCAACTGAACCAGTGGGTCTATTCGGATTCCTGTCAATTACGATTGACGTCGTCATATCTGCCAGTACATTGGTCACCGACCGCATTCGAGCAATAATCCAGTCAACCGTCAGTAAGATTGGCAAAACCTCGGGAGAAATGCCTAGAGTGCCGAGAATCACCGCTAGAGATATGATTCCCGCTTCCGGAACGCCGGCAATTCCCAAAGCAGTTAACACGCACAAGAACGCGATTGAAATTTGAGTTACGATTGGTAAGTTCAACCCAAGACCCTGGGCAACGATCATAACTCCAAAAGATTCGTAGAGGAGAATCCCATCATTGTTGAGATTTGTTCCGATGCAGGCACCCATTCTTGAGCTTTCCTTCGATATACCGAGGCCATCAAGGGCCTTAAGAGTCAATGGCAATGAAGCAAGGCTACTGTTGATCCCAAATGCGTTCATCACCGGCTCAGCAGCAGCTCGCCAAAAATCTCTAAGCTTCACCCGTTTTGTCAAAAGAATCCAACATGGATAGACGATGAATGCTTGGAGGCATAGACCAAGAATGACGTAAAAGACATAGGGTAACAAGCCAACCAGTCGAGTAAATCCATTTTCGCCTACACTTTTTGCAACCACTGCCATGACGGCAATTGGGGTTAGCATCACTAACCAGGTGATGAGCTTTTCTGAGATCCGGTAACCGCCATGAATGACTCGTTCCCAATCTGCAACCCAAGGCTCGTTAAGGTTCTTAAACGATCGCAAGGCACATCCAACCAAGACCGCCAAAAAAGCAACTCCAAGAATGTTTGAAGTCGCGAACGGCTCAACTATGCTGTTCGGAAGCAAGTTATGGATAAAACCGACCAGGTCTACTTTGTGATCTTTCGCTTGCGAGAGCAATCCAGTATCAGGAATCTTTGCGCCAAGGTCCAGGTGTTTCCCCGGCTGAAAGATATTGGCTAACGAGATTCCGATGGTCGCTGCTATGGTTGTATTGATGGCAATGACCCCAAGAAATCGCCTTGCCGACTTCCATTGGACTTCGGAGCTGACAATGGCATCGAGGATCGCAAAAAAGAGCAAAGGAGCGGCGACTGCTTTGATGAGGTCAATGTAAAACTTCCCTACTTGCCCAAGCGGCGATGCTTCTTTCTTGAGCCAAAGACCAAGAAGGATTCCTATGATGATCGAGCCAACGATGAAAGCGGTGGATCGAATTGCTTTATTGGCGACCATCACCGAATTATAAACAAGAAACCCCTTGAAATCATAGATTCAAGGGGTTTCTTTATGCGGTGTTTCTGAGAATCAGTCTTTAACTTCTTCGAACCCGTCCGGCTCCGCTGCCATATCACTGAGTGATGGGAAGTTGAGAGACTCAAATTCTTCATCAAAATCAATGTCATCTGACTCGACCAAGGCTTGGAGTGATTGCTCAGCCCATGATCCGCGTTGAACATTAACGTCAATGTCTCGATATTGCTTTACACCCGTACCAGACGGAATCAAGCGACCAAGAATAACGTTTTCTTTCAAGCCAATCAAGTGATCTCTCTTTCCTCGGACTGCTGCTTCGGTCAAGACGCGAGTCGTCTTTTGGAACGATGCAGCCGACAAGAACGAATCGGTAGCCAACGAAGCTTCAGTGATACCAAGGAGGATCCAGTTCGCGCTGGCTTCCTTAGGATCTCGCTCAATGTTTTCTCCGGAAATTGGATCAATGTACTTGATCTTTTTGCCGCTATGGAGAGCATCTCGAACTGCTTCATTTGCCCTTTGGAACGCGAATCGGTCAACGATTTGTCCAGGAAGGAATGGCGTATCGCCTGGTTCCTTGACCTGTCGCTTTCGCATCATTTGTCGGATGATAACTTCGACGTGCTTGTCGTTGATATCAACACCTTGGCTCTTATAAACGCTTTGAAGGTTTTCGACGAAGTACTCATGTACTGCGGCGGCACCAGCAAGCTCAAGAACTTCATGTGGATCTCTTGGACCTTCAGTTAACGGGTCTCCCTTAATAACCTTATTGCCCTTTTCGACCGGCAACTTACCGAGCGGTGGAACCAAGATCGGATAAATAATGTGAACGTTGTTTATTGAGGCCTTTCTCAACGTGGCAATCATAGCTGTGGTCAGCTTTTGACCAACAACCTTGTGAAGACCGTTCTTGTAAGTTCCCGTGTTATCAGATGGCCAAGTTTGGACGTCACTAATGTATGCGTCTTTGATTGGACCAATGACAGGAACGTCCGCTTCGATAACGATAAATCGTCCAAAGCTTGATTCCTTAATCTCTTTAACAATTCCTGAGACTGGGCAAATAATTGCCTTTCCTCGAGGTTGTCGTCGTGCCTCAAAGATTTCTTCGACACGGACAATACCACTTGATTCACCAGTCCAAGAGTAGAAGAACGTCTTTCTCGACTTCTCCCACATCTTTCGGCTATCACTATCGCTCTTATCGGCGGCCTTTTGGGCTGCCTTCGAGGCTCGCTCGACTCTCTTCTTGACCTTAGGATCTTCGATCTCTTCGACATTATTGATTGTCAAAGGAACGAGGTCTTGGTTCTTGAACAATGACTTAACAATCGCTTCCTGAGTTTCAAGAAGCTTAGTTGGGTCAAACGCCTTCAAGTCGGTATCAGTCGCAGAGGCAAAGTCCTCCATGAACTGTCGAATAAACTTACCGGTTTTATACTGGTTCGTACGAGCAATCGTAGCCGATCCAGCAACACCACCCGTATGGAACGTTCTCATCGTGAGCTGGGTTCCAGGCTCACCAATCGACTGAGCAGCGATAATTCCAACCGAGACACCAACTTCAACCATTTTATTGGTTGAAAGGTCAATTCCGTAGCACTGGGCGCAAACGCCTTGTACAAGAACACAATAAAGTGGTGATCGAACGATCATGGCTAATAGGCCATGCTCGGTAATTTCGAAGCCCCATTCTCGATACTTCTTGTAAATTCGTTCCTTAGCCTTGTCATCCTTGGCACCTTCAACATCAGCGTAGAATTTCTTCTCGATTTGGTTGACCCGCAAGGAAATTTCCTTTCGGATTGGCTCTTGATAGACAGTTAATGCTTCACCGGTTTCCGGATCCGTGATAACTGACAATGCTAATCGGTCATGGATTCGGTCTCCAAGTGACTCAATTGCTTCACCCATCAACACGATTCTGTGAGCGGTCATTCCCTCTCGAGTACCACAGTCGTCCGACTTGATGATAACGTCCTGGGCAACATCGCAAAGACGTCGTGTCAGGTAGCCAGCGTCAGCCGTTCGGAGCGCAGTATCAGCAAGTCCTTTACGGGCACCGTGCGTGGTAACGAAGTACTCAAGCATCGATAGTCCACGGTGGAACGAGTTCTTAACCGGAAGCTCATAAATCGTTTCGTTGAACTGGTTCAACATCAGACCACGCATTCCAGAAAGCTGCGCTAGCTGCTTAATGGAACCACGAGCACCGGAGATCGTAACAATGCTGAGTGGGTTGAACTGAGTCAATCCCTTAACAATTTCTTCACCGATGACGTTATACGTTTCTTGCCAAAGTCGAACGAGAGTGCTTTGCATTTCGTTAAACGCAAGCATTCCTCGTCGGAACTGAGCCAGAACCTTATTGGACCTATCGTCTGCATCTTTGAGGATTTCGTCTCGTCGAGCAGGTGGATCCATGTCGGTAATTGCGACGCTCAAACCGTACTTCGTTGCCCATTTGAATCCAGAATCCTTCATGTCATCGAGGTACTTGATTGTTGCCCCGACGCCAGCCCGTTTGTGAACCATGAGAACGAGGTCAGCAAGTGCTTTCTTTGTCAACTCAATGTTTAGATATGCGTCCGAGTATCGTAGTGGCCAAGGCAATACGGTGTGGAAAATCAGCTGTCCAGGCGTAACCGCTCGGATAACGTTTTCGACTTCCATTACATATGCTTCGAGTTCGGTGAATTCCTTGCCCTCTTCATCTGTCTTCGTAACCTTGTGATATTCCTGTCCCGTTGCTGGATCTCGGAAATCAACTTCGGAATCAGGTCGGAAAACCGGTCGATTGACACGAACCATGACTGGGTCATTGATTCCCAATCGAGTTTCCATTGCTGGGCTCTCAAAGTTGAAAATGACTTCGTTTGGATTCGAATAGATGAACGGTGCAGGATGCTTTTCGGCATTCTTGCGGTGAGCTTCTACTTTTGCATCGAGTTTTGCCTTTGCTTCTCGACTCATCATCGTCAAGGCATAGTTGCCAAGAACGATGTCTTGTACTGGGGCACACGTTGGACGTCCGTCCGACGGGGTGAACAAGTTCTGGGTTGAAAGCATCAAGACACGACATTCAGCTTGTGCTTCTGCCGAAAGCGGGACGTGAACAGCCATCTGGTCACCGTCAAAGTCCGCGTTGTACATGTTACAAACGAGAGGGTGAAGCTGAATAGCCTTGCCGTCAACCAAAATTGGTTCGAATGCTTGGATACCGAGTCGGTGAAGAGTCGGAGCACGGTTAAGAAGGACCGGGTGCTCCTTGATAACTTCCTCCAAACCATCCCAAACTGCGGGGTGCATTCGGTCAATCATTCGCTTTGCAGTCTTAATATTCTGCGTAATGCGCTTTTCGACCAATGTCTTCATAACAAAAGGCTTAAAGAGCTCAAGAGCCATTTCCTTCGGAATTCCACATTGGTGCAATTTAAGGTGA
Source organism: Armatimonadota bacterium (assembly GCA_043770615.1). Taxonomy (GTDB): domain Bacteria; phylum Armatimonadota; class Fimbriimonadia; order Fimbriimonadales; family Fimbriimonadaceae; genus Fimbriimonas. The sequence goes on from JAYVHY010000221.1 coordinate 16,889, forward strand.
GGACCAACAACAATAACCGATCGTCCGGAATAGTCAACTCGCTTACCAAGAAGGTTCTTTCGGAATCGACCTTCTTTACCCTTCAACATATCGCTGAGGGACTTAAGTGGTCGAGCGTTTGAACCAACAACTGGTCGGGCTCGTCGGCCGTTATCAATCAACGCATCGACGGCTTCTTGAAGAAGTCGCTTTTCGTGGTTGATAATTGATTCTGGTGCGTGGATTTCGATGATCTTCTTCAACCGGTTGTTTCGGTTGATGATTCTTCGATAGAGATCGTTAAGGTCGGAAGTTGCAAATCGACCGCCGTCGAGCTGAACCATTGGTCGTAACTCTGGAGAAATGACCGGGATAACGCCCTGAATCATCCAATCTGGACGGGTTTTTGAACCAATGAGCGCTTCGACGACTTCAAGTCGCTTGATTGCTCTAGCTCGTCGCTGACTGGTAGTCATAACAATTTCTTGTCGTAGACCCTTTGCAAGCTTTTCTAGTTCAACTCGGTGAAGAAGCTCCTTAATTGCTTCGGCGCCAATGTTTGCGCGAACGAGAGGTCGCAGATCTCGCTCCATTCTCATGCCGACACTGTCGAGCAACTTAGAAACGGCACGGTACTTGTCTTCGTCGATAAGCTGATTTCTCTCTAGCTTTCCAAGGATTTCAACCGCAATATCAAGATCCTTCAGACGATCGTCTGAGTCTCGATATTCGGCCTTAATTCGGTCGTTGACCGCCTTTGATCGCTCTCGAACGTATGACTCGTCGTACTCGTCACCATTGTTCTTCATGTCCTCAGCAAGTCGAGACAAAGATTCCTCTTCGAGCTCTCTCATGCCTAGTTGGAGATGCATCTTTTCGACTTCGACAAAGCGTCGAACTTCAGGAAGGAGTTCCTGAATCTGATCTTGGTCGATATCGATGATGATGAAGCTGGCAAAATAGATAACTTTCTCAAGTAGCCTTGGTGAGATATCAAGGATGAGAGAAAGTGGTGATGGAACACCCTTTAGATACCAAATGTGGCAAATTGGTGCGGCAAGCTCAACATGACCCATTCGCTCACGTCGTACTTTGCTTCGGGTGACTTCAACACCACATCGTTCGCAAACGATGCCCTTGTATTTGATTTTCTTGTACCGACCACAAGAACACTCCCAGTCCTTTACGGGACCAAAAATCTTCTCGCAGAACAAGCCATCTCGCTCTGGCTTGAAAGTTCGGTAATTGATCGTCTCTGGCTTTTTGACTTCACCATGAGACCAGCCCATAACATCTTCTGGACTTGCGATACCGATTTTAATTTTGTCGAACAGACTGACTGCTGCCATTTTTTACCTTTTAGTTAATAATTCCTTTGTGCTACTGCGCGATATTGAGCCTTCTCGACGCTGAGAAGGCTCGGTAATACTAGTTGAAGAACCCGACAGATCGAGCGAGGCGCATATCTTCGCCACCGCTAAGTTCGTCGAGATCCTTGAGAGGAAGTTCCTTGTTCTGGGCGTCTTCTACGCTGACCTTCAGTCCAAGAGATCGAAGTTCATTGACCAAGATCTTGAATGACTCAGGAATTCCTGGTTCAGCAAGACTTTCGCCCTTAACGATACTTTCGTAAGCTCGAACTCGACCCATGACGTCATCGGACTTGATCGTAAGAAGCTCTTGGAGCGTGTAAGCGGCACCATAAGCTTCAAGTGCCCATACTTCCATTTCTCCAAACCGCTGACCACCGAATTGAGCTTTACCACCGAGCGGTTGCTGAGTAACCAGCGAGTACGGCCCAATGGATCGAGCGTGGATCTTTTCATCGACCAAGTGCTCGAGTTTCAACATGTAGATCATGCCAACGGTAATTGGATTCGGAACTGCGTCTCCCGTGAGACCATCTCGGATCATTGACTTACAAGTGCGAGGATCGAAACCTGATCGCTTAAAGACGTTCTTTTCAAGGTTGGCGATCATCTGCTTGTAGATATCTTCTTTTGCCTTGAACGGCTTTTCGTCAGTTTCAAGTTCTAGGTCTTCCGGTACAAATTCGTCAAGGTCGTATGAAATCAGTTCAGATACCGGCTTAACCGGCGTGGTGCCAAGAATTCTTGATACTCGCTCCAATCGATTGATTCCAAATTCACGGAATTTGGTAAGTACCTTCTCGTACAACTGCTCTAATGTGTCGTCCTTTTCGAACTCAACATCAACTAGCAGTTCAGTTTTCAGATATCCACGGAGAGCGGTTCTTCGGAAGTGCTGGGCTAATCGCTCAGTTTCTTCAAGAACTTCATGCTCAGTTGCGCCTTGGAATGCAGGGCACTTATACTCAATGTTGAGGTGCTTGCCTACGTAGCCGAGGTGCGTTTCTAGAATTTGACCAATGTTCATTCGGCTCGGAACACCAAGCGGGTTCAAGACGATGTCGCACGGAGTTCCATCAGCCAAGAATGGCATGTCTTCGGCAGCGAGAACTCGAGAGATAACTCCCTTGTTTCCGTGACGTCCAGCCATCTTGTCACCGACCATCAACTTTCTCTTTTGGGCAACGTAAACTTGAACGGTCATATTTGTTCCCGCTGGCAATTCGTCACCCGGGATTTGCATGAGCGGTTCTTCAGTTCGGTCGCATATAAGTCGGTCGCGTTTCTTCGATTCTTTGTAAATGTAGTTGATTGATGGAGATAGGTACTTGTATCGGCTGAAGACTTTAACGTCAACAACAGTTCCCTTCTCGCCATGCGGCACCCGGAGAGACACGTCTCTTGTTTCTTCGGCTTTTTTACCAAAGATTGCGATGATCAATCTTTCTTCGGCGGTCATTTCCACCTGTCCCTTAGGAGCAACCTTTCCAACCAAAATGTCTTCTGGTCGCACTTCGGCACCGACTCGAATGATTCCATTCTCATCAAGATCCTTCAAAGCGTCTTCGCCTACATTAGGAATGTCTCGAGTAACTTCTTCTGGACCAAGCTTGGTATCAACGGCTTCAGTTTCGTATCGCTCAATGTGAATTGACGTGTAAATATCATCCTTCACCATTCGCTCGGAGATGAGGATCGCATCCTCATAGTTGTAACCGTTCCATGGCATAAACGCTACAAGAACGTTCTTACCGAGGGCAAGCTCACCCTTATCAACGCATGGACCGTCCGCTAGCGGATCGCCCTTCAGAACACGTTGTCCGAGGTCTACAACTGGTCGCTGAGTAAAACAGGTTGATTTGTTCGATTGAACTAAGTGCTGAAGATTATAATTCTCAAGCTCTCCGTCATCTTTACGCACCTTGATTTCGAGAGCAGTAACTGATTCGATTACTCCAGCGTTATGGGCAATGACTGCCGCACCGGAGTCAACTGCTGCAACACGCTCATATCCAGTACCAACGAGAGGCTTATCGCTTCGTAGACATGGAACTGCTTGCCGTTGCATGTTCGCGCCCATCAGAGCACGGTTCGCGTCATCGTTCTCAAGGAACGGAATGAGCGATGTAGCAACCGATACAATTTGCGATGGCGCAACGTCAATGAAGTTGATTTGAGTTCGACCAACCGTCGGATAGCTTGCCCCTTGGAGCACGCCACCAGCACATCGGACTTGAATTCTCTCTTCGATGAACAAACCTTGAGGATCGGTCTTCGTGTCCGCCGGAGCAACCAAAATACCGGTTTCTTCCTGAGCGGTCATGTAAACGACCTCTTCCATAACGTGACCTTCCGTAACTACACGGTAAGGGGTCATGATGAAACCAAATTCGTCAACCCTTGCGTGGGATGTCAACTGGGAAATAAGACCAATGTTCGGACCTTCCGGCGTTTCAATCGGACAAATTCGACCATAGTGAGATCGGTGAACGTCACGAACTTCAAGCTTTGCGCTTGTTCGCTGCAATCCACCAGGTCCAAGTGAGGAGAGACGTCGCTTGTTGGTAAGTTCCGACAGCGGGTTTGTCTGATCCATAAACGTGGATAGCTGGTTGCTGCTGAAGAAGCTCTTGATCGAAGCACTGATCGGCTTAACCGAAAGAA
>JAYVHY010000222.1:0-20896 GCA_043770615.1 Armatimonadota bacterium
CAGAAATTTCCTTTGATCAAAAGGAGGTTTCCGGTGGAAACTAATTCCAGCAAACCATCGAGTGGTTTCACTAAATCAAGGTCTTCTTCATCCGCTAACTCGGTGGTCACTTCGACGGAAAGTTCCCGGCCCGGATGCTGCAGAATGTCATTTAAGTCGAGTAGGTCGTCTCTGCGCAAGGGAAATGAGTGTACCGCTTTCCCAAAAAACCAAGAAAATTTGCATATTGTGAGACTTTTCTTGATATACTGCCATCACTCTCTACCACGAAAGGGATGATTATGCATCGTCAGAATGATTGGAAGAATATTAAGTGGAGCCTCGCAGTCTTAGCACTGGGTGGCGTCCTCTTTGGTTGTGCTGGAAACACCGTCGGAGGAGCTGGAACCACAGCTACTACTGCCACTACGGCAACGACGGGTGGGTTATTTAGTGATGTAGCAGGAGTTAATCTCCCTGATACACCTGCATCGCTACAATACGTCTTTTTAACTGGCGCAGGAAGAGCCGGAGACACCAAAACTGCAAAGATTAGGAATATGATTGCGTCGGATATTTTTGGAACAACTTCTTCAGGTTTAACCGAAAAAACCCTGACGCTAACTTCATATCAATCGCAGATGTTGCTGACAAACACTGATCTAGCCAATCAGCAAAGTCGATTGTTTACAACGCTTCAACTGAATGCAATTAAGTTTGATCAGACAGATAGCTTTGGAACCCAGTCGTTCACATCGATCAACAACATTCCAAACGACCTTCGGGCAGAAATTCGAGTCTTTAAGGGTCGCCAAATACATGTGCCGCTCTATTTAGATCCGGATACCTTTGTCACCGAAACGGTAAATATTGGTGGAACGGATGTTACTCAAGCTAAGTTTGATCAAGATTGGTTCAACGCCATCAACCGACCAGACGGTGATTCGGTTAGCGTTCGAAGTTACCAAAGTGACTTTGTTTGTTTCGATGTTTCCGCAATGAATCCTGGTGATTTGCCTTCGCTTAGCAATGCAAATGGAACCGCAAATAGAATTTTCTTCTCAGGCGATGGATACGCCATTGCTAACGGCGACCCGGTTAATGGTGGAACACCTTTTGAGTTGATTCTTCCATCTGGTCAAAGTGCTTCGGTTGTTGGACGATATTCTGCGTCTGCCAACCTTGGTGGGGCGGTTACTCCAGGCACCTACACAACACTCGGCGTTGATCCTTCAGACGTCACAACAACAGACCCAGTATTGGCTCGAAAGATTACATCCTTCCAAGGAATGTGGAGATATCACTTCAGCCAGAGGCTAAACCCTCTTACTGGTTTGCTCGAAGATGTAGGCTATCTCAAGAATGTACATCCATTTGAGGCTGTTTCAATTCCAACTAGCTTGGATGACGAAAGGCAGCAAGTGATGATGGTTGCTGAAACTGTTACCACAAATGGCAACGGAACGAAGAGTGCTACGATCACAAACATGATGTGGGGCTACCTTGACTTGGCAACTAAGAAGGTATTCGTTTATCCTCTTGCCAACATAACCGATCCAGACGCGCTTACCAACCGTGTCGGAGAAGTTGCTGGGACGCTGGGAACAATGTACACCGCAACTGGTGCCACTACTCTTTCGCCACAACAGATGAGATTTGTAGAATTCACGCTGTCTTCGACACCAGCAGGCTTCCCGGCAACCGGAAAGATTGTTGTAATTCGTCGGTAATGTGATTAATGCGCCCGATCCTTGCGGGAATTGACTGTGAATACGGGATTCTTGTAGAAGGCAAAGGCGCAGTAGAACAGATCGAATACAGTCAGACCCTCGTTGAGAGTTTCTCCAACGAGGGTCTTTTTGTAGGCTGGGATTATCGTTTTGAAAATCCCCGGAACGATTTGAGAGGATTTGAACTGAAGAATCTATCGATCGACCCCAATGACGCCAAGTTTGATGTTGGGCGTCAGCACCGAAGCTCAATTGAAGTTCGAGCCGATCGTGTTTTACCAAACGGCGCAAGATTCTATAACGACCACGGCCACCCAGAATACGCCACTCCTGAATCGTTTTCAATCTTCGAATTAGCTCAGTTTGACCAATTGGGGGAGGGGATAGTCCGACAAGCCGGACAGTTCTCGGAACTTGATGTGACGCTCTACAAGAACAATACCGACTACCATGGAGCCTCGTATGGAACTCATGAGAGCTATTCAGTGCCTCGAATCCACACGTTTGAAAATCTCTACTCCGCTCTCACTCCTATGCTGATCGTTCGGCAAATACTCACCGGGTCGGGCAAGGTTGGCAGTGAAGATGGCGACTGGTGCGACTTCCAACTGAGTCAGCGAGCCGACTTCTTTGTCGAGTCTGCAAATGCTGAAACTTTGTGGCGACGCCCAATCTTCAACACTCGGGACGAACCTCATGCTGATCCCGCCAAATGGATCCGATTGCATGTCATTTCGGGCGATGCAAACATGAATCCGGTTTGCACCGCGCTAAAAGTCGGTTTAGTCAAAATCGCATTGTGGTTACTCGAGGTTGGTGAAGCTCCAACTTGGGAGATTGCAAATCCGGTCAAGACCTTTAAGTCACTCAGTCGAGACCTCACATTCGAGTTTCGCATTGAACTTTCAAAAGGAAACTGGACTACTGCGTTCCAAGTTTTTGAATCCTACTTCGCCGCTGCTGAGTCCGTTCTCGAACTTAACACTGAAGCCCAATGGACGATTGACACCTCACGGAGGCTCTTGAATGGGTTGCAATCGGATTGGGATTCTTTCCGAAAGAACGTTGATTGGGCAACAAAATTTCACTTCCTCGATAAGATTTGTACTGAAGAATCTCTTTCATGGCGCGACCCAATCCTCCAAGCATACGATCTTGAATATAGCAACATCGACCCTGAAGACGGCTTATTTGCTGCGCTTTTGGAAATGGGTGAGATTGATAAGCCAAGTTTCCCCATCGAACCCGTCGCTCGCTCAAGGGCGTTTGCGCGCGGAATTGCCATTCAAAACTTTGGACCAAACCTCACCAACGTCGGCTGGCGAGGCCTTACTTTCGACAAGGAATTCGTCGAATTACGCCCCGATGTCGCGTATCCTGATTCAATTGCCGACATTTCGGACGTAGAAACTTTTATTAACACTATCAAGGAAATTAATGCTTCAGTTTGAACAGCCACAGCGACAGAAGAGTCCCGTTCCTGACCGGAAATCGGGTGATGATTCTGGACCAAAGTCTCCCGACGTTACCAAGCCGGAAGGCGGTAACGAGTTACTTCGACGACTCAAAAAGATCGATCCCGATCAGGCGAAAAAGTACCGTCAGCGGTCAGGACAATGATGACCCCACTTGCGAAGCCATTTAGCGAACTCGTCGCCGGAAGCTTAATCTCGGGCAAAGTTCAGCATGATGTAGAAACCCACGGCACGACCGTGTTGGCGCTTCGATTCAACGAAGGAATCATCGTTTTTGCCGATCGTCGCGCCACTATCGGCAACTTGATCATGTTTGAGCAAGCGGAAAAAATTATGCCATTGGATGACCTGACGGTCGTGGCAATTTCCGGTTCGTTTGCCCGATCTATCGAGATTTGTCGCTACTTAAAGCACTCCTACAAATACTATCGTCGAGCTGTACTTCAGGAACTTACATTGGAAGGCAAGCTTTCGGAAATTTCGCGTGCCCTGGCTGGAAATGTTGAAATGGCCATGAATGGAATTGGAGTTTTTATTCCAATTGTTGCCGCCTACGACAAGACCAACGATAAGTTTGGCGTCTATTTCTTTGATGGAGCGGGAGCTCGGTTCGAGAATGGCGAATATGCTTGCGCTGGCTCTGGATCAGAACGAATTCGGGGGGTCTTTGAGTTCCTTCGCCGTACCGAAGGTAGCTTCGAAACCCGAAGCCTAGAACAAGTCGTAGAAAACGGTCTACAAATGCTTGATATCGCATCAACTCTCGATTCGGCAACCGGTGGATTCACTCGAATCAACCCAATCGTTCGAGTCCTCACGAAAGATGGCAATAAGGCACTCGATGAAAAGGACCTCAAAAAGGCCGTTGACAAGGTCCTAAAAGCTGCAAAACCCCTATGAATATCGACTCAGTGACTTTCGCATCCATACCTGAAGCCCTAGAAGAACTCAGACGTGGAAAAATGATCATCGTCATCGATGATCCTGATCGAGAAAATGAAGGCGATCTCGTGTGTGCCGGTGAAACTTGTACTCCCGAAATCATGAATTTCATGATCAAGTACGGTCGTGGAGTTCCCTTCATCCCAACCACCACAGAAAGGTTAGAGCAACTTCAGATTCCGATGATGACGAAGCAGAACACGGCACGACATGGCACCGCGATGGCCGAGACCGTGGATGCTATACCTGGAGCCACCACTGGCGTCAGTGCATTTGACCGAGCCTTAACTGTTCAAGTATTTGTTGACGAAAACGCGAAACCCTCCGATTTAGGACGCCCCGGACACATTATCCCTCTGCGAGCCGTCGATGGCGGAGTTCTTCGCCGAGCGGGGCATACGGAGGCAATTACTGACCTTTGTGTTCTGGCCGGCTTCAAGCCAGTTGGCGTAGGATGCGAAATCTTGAATGAAGACGGCTCTATGATGCGCCTCGACGGGCTTGTTCCATTTGCTCAAGACCATGATCTCAAAATCGTCACCATTGCGGACCTCATTGCTTTCCGGCGTCACAACGAACGATTGATTCAGCGCAAAGCTGGTCCAATCGACTTTCCGACAAAATACGGACATTTCACGCTCTATGCGTACGAGCCAACGGTTGAACGGGATCCTTACGTCGCTATCGTCAAAGGCGATGTCTGCACGGAAGAACCCGTCTTAGTTAGAATGCACTCGTCTTGTCTAACTGGAGATTTACTTGGGTCGCTCCGATGTGACTGTGGCGATCAACTCGAAATGGCCCTAGCAAACATTGAAGCGGAAGGTCGTGGTGTGGTCGTGTATATCCAGCAAGAAGGACGAGGAATTGGGCTGATCAACAAACTTAGGGCCTACGAACTCCAGGATCAGGGGATGGACACGGTTGAAGCGAACGTTGCTCTTGGATTCAAAGCCGATTCACGGGATTATTCGCTTGGTGCCCAACTATTGGCCGATCTCGGTATCCGAAAGATAAAGCTGATGACCAACAACCCCGCAAAGCGTGCTGGTCTGCAAGGATACGGACTAGAGATCGTTGAGTATGTCCCTATCATCGCGGAGCCGGACGAACATCGCGAGAAGTATCTTGCCACTAAGCGTGACAAGATGGATCACATCCTGCCGAATTAAGGGCGAGGGCGAGGGCAAATTTACTCTGCCCTCGCCCTTGACCTTGCCCTGATTAAAGTAACTTTTTCAGATTCTCGAAGCTCACGCGACAAGACTCAATCGGAGTTCGGTCGCCGTACTGCTCTTGCTCGATGACGATCCATTCAGCACCGGCAACACCGAGAGCCTTGATACATTCAGGAAACGGAATGTTGCCTTCGCCAATCGATTCACCGTTAAACGGATACTCCTTAAAGTGGATGGTTGTTCCTCTGCCAGGGAAGTCCAACAACGGCTGAACCGGATCACTTCCGCCGTGCATTGCGTTCGCGGTATCAAACTGCAAGATGAACGAGTCAGGCGTATTCTCACCTAAGATGTACCACGTAGATCGTCCATCATCCAGGGGTCGCATGTCCGCATCATGAGCATGAAAGCCAAGCCGAAATCCGTCCGCCTCAACTTTCGCGGTCAACTTTGTTAGCCTTTCAGCCGTTATTAAAGTTGCTTCCGCCGTCGAATGAAGCTCCAACGGTAACCAGGGAATGATGATGTTTTTCGTTCCTAGAGTTGCATGAGTTTGAAGTGTTGTTTCGTAAAACTCGTCGTCTAACAAGTTGATTGCGGTGTGGGTTCCGGAACACTTCAAGCCGAGATCATCCAAGATTTTGCGCAGTTCAGAGGCTGGGTGCCCATGGTATCCGGCAAACTCTACCGCATCAAAACCAATGCCGGCAACTTGACTCAAAATGTCTGGGAAGTCTTTGGGGGCATCATCACGGAGAGAATAGAGTTGGAGCGAGATTGGAAGGCTCATGAAGCAGTAATTTTACTACGACTGAAACGAAGAAGCGATGTGATTTACCGTCAAACGGCTATTCGCCCAATATCTTGACTAGTTGTCGTATTGCTCCGAGATGAAAGGCAACATGAGGGAGTAATGCAATTGGGGCAATGACACCGATTTCGTGTGACCAATCGTTATTCTGAGAAAGCCAGTTCTGATAGGCTCGATATCGACTCTCAATTTCAAGTCGTAAGTCGTCCCATTCCTGTTCCGAAAATTCATTTTGTTTCCAGGTGTCCTCCCACGATCCAGTCGGTGGAGTATCTCCATGACAGGCATTACCCCAGTTAAGAATATATGCGATATGTTTGGTGTGTGCGCCAATCGAGGCAAGACCGTTCGGTCCAGTCTTTGAAGCTTGCGCAAAGCTTAATTCCCTGATAGATGGCAAAATTGCCTCCTTTCTTTCAACAAACCAGGTACTTTTCGATCCATCTTTGACACCCTCAAAGGCTTCACGGAGCAGTTCAGCCGTGGCATCACGAAAACTGGATTTGTCTTCCATGAAGACATTTTACCTGGTGATCTAAGCCGCTTCTTCGTCTTCCGCTAGCCGTCGCGCTTGATCATCTTGGATCAAGCCATCAAGCATTTGCTGAATATCACCATCAATAAACGCACTAAGGTTATGGATCGTCAACTTTATTCGGTGATCAGTGATCCGGCTCTCAGGGAAGTTATACGTTCGAATTTTCTCTGACCTGTCACCGGTTCCAATCTGCCCTTTCCGCATTCCCGAACGCTCAGCTTGGGCTTCCGCAATTTTCATTTGCAAAAGATTTGCTCGCAAGACTTCCATCGCTCGAATCTTGTTTTGCGCTTGGCTTCGTTCGTCCTGACAGGTACTGACCAAACCGGTAGGCTTATGAATAATTCGAATCGCAGTTTCGTTCTTTTGCATGTGCTGACCACCGGCAGAAGACGAACAGAAGGTTGAAATTTCCAATTCCTTCGGGTCGATCTGCAGGTCAACTTCCTCGGCTTCGGGCAATACTGCCACCGTGACCGTCGAAGTATGTATCCGTCCCTGGCTTTCTGTCGCTGGTACTCGCTGTACTCGGTGAACTCCAGATTCAAACTTTAGTTGAGAATACGCGCCAACTTGGTCAATCTTGAAAACGACCCGAGACAAACCGCCGATGCCGCTTTCTTCATGGTCAACGATCTCGACTTTCCATCGCTTGCGTTCGCAGTATCGGGTGTACATTCGGAACAGTTCGTTCGCAAATAGTCCTGCTTCATCGCCACCGGCTGCCGGTCGAATTTCAACAATGACCGCCTTATCATCATAAGGATCTTTCGGAACGAGCATGAGTTTGAGCTTCTCTTCGTATTCGCTCCTTCGTGCTCTCAATGGATCAATTTCCTCGAGTGCAAGCTCCTTCATTTCGGGATCGCTTAGCATCTCCTCTGCTTGGCTGAGGTCATCAATAATCTTGCGATATTCTCGGATTGCGATGACAATTGGCTCAAGGTCGGAGCGTAATTTTCCAAGTCGCTGCATCTCTTTAGGGTTCGAGACAATACCCATGTCGTTGAAATCGGCTTCAACGGCATCAAACTTTTTTTCTATCTCATGCAGCTTCTGGATCATTGCGGACGACTCTAGTGTACCGTTCGGACTAGGCAGCCTTCCTTTTCTTAACGCCGGTAACACAGATTTTGTCGCGTCCAGTACGCTTAGCCTCGTACAAACCAAGGTCAGCATCATGAAGCGCAGCTTCAATCGTTTCGTGACTCCGATTGACAGCTACAATGCCAATACTGGCGGTAACGATTCTTTCTCCTAAAATGTCCGCAACTCGACAAGCACGAATTGAGTTCATAACTCTTTCCGCAACCTTCATGGCAATTTCCAAATCTGTTCGATCCAACAAAATACAGAATTCTTCTCCACCCAACCGGCCGAACCGATCTGTAGGACGCAGTACCTTGTGGCAAGCCTTGGTGAATCGCCTAAGAACTTCGTCACCGGCGGAGTGCCCAAAACTATCATTGATAGTCTTAAAGTGGTCAATATCTACGATCATAACAACTCCTGGTCGACCTTGACTGTGGAATCGAGAGACGATTTCAGCACCAAATGCCATTGCTTCCCTTCTATTGAGTGCTCCCGTAAGTTCATCAGTAGTTGCTAGTCGTTCAAGTTCTTTCTGAAGGATTTGCTTTTCGATTAAAGCAGCCTCTAACCGCTCATTAAGGGCGGACAAATCAGAATTTGTTTGCCTGAGTGCCTTTGACTCCTCTTCAAGAAGGTGCACTTGGTGGGTGTTCTTGATTTCGTCAAAGTGCTTTTGAGACTCTTGAGCATACAAGACATCCATCTTTTCAACGTAATTGTCCATAAGATTGAATGCGTCGTAATGAACTCCTCGGGCCGCTTTTGCTCTCGCAAGAAACTTTGTGCATTCGAATTCGAGTGAAGAGACTCCCAATGCCTGAGACATGGAGATCGCTTTTTCCAAGAGTTTCTGTGCGGACTTTGTACGCCCTTCAAGGAGTTTGAACTCGCCGAGTTTGCCAATGATCTCAGCTTGCGCCTGTGCATCGTTTGCTTCCTTTGCCAGTCGAAATGCCCTCCGCAAATAGAAACGAGCAATACGATGTTCAGAATTGTGGCTTGCCACCCGGGCGAGAAACCGCAAAATATCCCCGATAGACGAATCCATCTTTTGAGACTCGAAGAATGCCACCGCATCTAAAATAGATTGAACATCGAAGAAATCATCTTTAGCTTCAAAGCGCATCTCGTGTTCGGCGCATGTCGCACGCCAGAAAATCGGAAGATTCCCTATTTTGTCGGCAGCAATCCTTGCACTAGCAAAGTAGGTCAGAGCCATCGGATAGTCTTGGCGATCTTCAGCATTAGCGCCTAGATTAAACAAGGCGACAACTTCAATTTTTGAATTGCTACTGAGACGTGCCTTTTCGCAGGCTTCCTGCAAGACATAGTGAGATCGAGTGGTCCAGCCATTATTTTCGTAGTGCCGGGCAACGACCATCAATGCGCCCGATTCGCTAAACAAATCGCCTACACAGCGATACACTTCAATCGCCTTTTGGGCAAATTCAAAAGCCGTGTTTGGTTCAGTCTTTGCCAAGAGATGAGCGTAGACCACTTGCGCATCGGCCTGACCCTTTAGGTACTGGTTTGTTTGAGACTGCTTAAATGCCTGATCGGCTAATTTCTCCGCCTTAGAAGGATCAGTGCGCAGCAGGGCGTGAGCAAGCGCAATATCTGCATCAATTTTCGATTTCGAATTTCGCAATATCCCAACCCCCAAAAATCGGAAACATAATTTATGCTTCCGATAAAGAGATTCCTCGTATCGAATCGACAACCTCTGGAGAATTTGCTAGGTTTTTCTAGGCGGCTTCCAAATGATGGCTCTGGCAAACCCTAACCGTATTTCGACCGGCATTCTTCGCTTCGTATAACGCCATGTCAGCATCATGTAGGACATCATAGAACGAGTCATTGCCCTTACGGACTTCGCTGATTCCCATACTGACGGTCAGGACAATGTCGCCAATAACGTCTTGAGTTGGAATCTTTGCAATTGACTCCATCAGTCGTTCCGCGGCAGCCATAGCTCCCTGGAGGCTTGAGTCATGATGGATGATGCAGAATTCCTCTCCGCCAAGCCGTCCGAAAACATCAAACTTCCTCAAGTGCTCTTTACAGCACTTTGTCAGACGTCGCAGAATTTCGTCGCCAGCGGCATGTCCAAATCCATCGTTGATCTTCTTGAAGAAGTCAACGTCGAGAATAGTTACGACGAACGGCGCACCAACATGTCGGTAGCGTTCCATCTCCAAAGTTCCGTCGTTCACCAACTGTCGTCGGTTAACTGCACCGGTCAAGTCATCCGTAGATGCCATCCTCATGAGTTCCTTTTGGAGACGAGACTGTTGCTCCAGCGCGTATTCGAGCTCTCCATTAATAGTCGCCAATTCGTCGTTCTTACGTCTTGCCAAGGTAGCTTCAGCCTGAACCATTTCTAGTCGGTAAAACGCTTGAAGATCACGCATCCGGTTTTCGGACTGCTCACCAATAAGCTTCTCTTTCAACTTAATGTGATGAAACAAGTGGGAAAGCGATTTCTTATAAAGACCCACTTCTTGCTCAACAAATGCCATCCGCTCTAACGCTCGGCACTCTGACATCGCGTAGCCCGTCGTCTGAGCAAAGTGATAACTTCGCTTGAAGGTCCTTAATGCAGATTGGTATTTTCCGTATTTGACGTAGATTTCGCCCAAGTCAAGAAGCATAGAAGAAATCATCGGCAATTGCGAATGTTTAACCGCAAGTACCCTCGCTCTTCGCATTTCAAGAATAGCTTCTCGATAGAGTCCTCGCTCAGAAAAAATGAGGGCAAGGCTTGAGTAGCTATCGCATGCCGCAGAAACGTTATTCATTCCTAACAGCGCATTTCGGGTAATCCGCAATTCTTCGATCCAGTTTTGACTAGGATCCTTCAGAGCTTTTAGTTTCGCATAGGCATTTCTTGCTTGCCAATACACGCTATCATTGACTCCGTCCTTGGCTTCCTCAAGAACCATCGCATAATAAGTCAAGGCGGCTTCAAGGTCCTTTCGCTCTTCCGAGTTGACACCCATGTTGTAAAGAGCAATTACTGAAACGTATTTATTTCCGGATTGATTTGCCTTCTCATGAGCATCCTTCAAAACCAATAGACTCTCTTCGTACCATCCTACGTGGTGGTAGTAACAGAAAACCGTCATCAAGGCACTAGCTACTGAACTAACATCATTCTCTTGTTCAAGAATGGCTATAGCTTTGTTTGCGAGCATCAGTGCTTCGACAGGATTAATCTTTGCTTCGATCGAGGCCAATGTTCGCATCGCTTGTCCAATACCTCGTTGGTACCCGATGCTTTTGGCATTCTCTAGGACTGTATTGGTAAGAACCCTTGCAGTAGCAGGATCCGATCCACGAAGATGGTAGGCCTGCTCATTCAGATCATCTATTTCTTCAATCGTAATTCGATCAAATTCTTGCACCCATACCTCCCCTTGTCCCAGGGAGGATGTGCCACCTTTTGGCACCTCAAAAGTACAAACAATTACCAGGTTTTACTGAATGCTTCTACTCGGCACGCTTTTTGATCGCTTCTGCCGCAGCCTCAAGTTGAGTCCTAAATAGGTAAAGCACCAACTTCTTGACCAACGGTCCCAGGGTTGGAATGTTGTATTCGTAATCCAAGAATTGATCAAAGCGGGTTCCACCATTCTCTTCGGTGAAAGTCCATGTGCCTTCCATTTTGTCGTAGTCACCCTTAACTTGGCGAAATTTCGAACTCGTGGTCGCATCGTCCCACGTGTCTTCCTGGGTCCACCGAACCTTTAGATTGAACTGCTTAACCAACCCCACCCAATCGGCTACGACTCGATTTTCATCTCGCTCGATAATCGTAAGGCTTTGGACTGCCTTCATATATTCGGGATACTGCTCGCATTCCTTGGCAATTGCATAAACTTTTGCAACGGGAGCATTGATCCAAAGGGTTGTTTCGACGGTAGGCATGGCTTTTGAGTCAAACTAGATAGGACAAAACCAGTCTACCTTCGCCAAATATGGGCAGCTAGGCGGACTAGTAAAGACGCCAAGAGGCAATATGACCAATCAAACGCCTCAAACCATGAAAGCCCTGATTCTCCATGAGCCAGGAAAAATTACCCTGGAAGAAATTCCCGTTCCCAAACCTGCCAGCGGAGAAATTCTTGTCAAGGTTGTTGCCGCAACAACCTGCGGGACGGACTTAAAAGCCTTCAAACGAGGACACTCGCAGATTCCCATGCCGGGCGGATTCGGACACGAGTATTCAGGGGTCGTGGTCGAGGCCGGAACCGGAGCAAGATTTAAGCCGGGTCAAGCCGTAATGGGCGTCCATTCGGCGCCCTGCGGAACTTGTTACTGGTGCGAACGTGGCCAAGAAAACCTGTGCGAGACAATCATGTCGTCCAAAGTCCTCGGTAGCTTTGCCGAGTATCTGCTGGTTCCTAAGCGTATCGTTTACAAAAACGTTTACGAAAAGCCGGACTCTGTCCCGTTCGAAATCGCAAGCTTGCTTGAGCCATATTCTAGCGTTGCGCAAGGAATTCTCGAGCTAACCCATGTCCTTTGCGAGGATGCCTCGGTTCTCATTATTGGTCCTGGTGCCATTGGACTGCTGTTCGTTGCGGCACTGAAAGAAGTCGGGGTCACGAATATCACTCTGGCTGGTAGAAATATTGATCGTCTTAAGGTCGGCGAAGCTTTTGGCGCGAAAACTATTCAGATCAACGGCTTCGAGAAAGAAGGTCGAGGATTCGACATCGTCATCGAATGCACCGGGCAGATCGAAGTTTGGGAAAAAAGTATTGACTATGTCCGTCGGGGAGGCACGCTGATGCTTTTCGGTGGCTGTACCCCTGGATCAAAAGTAACTTTTGACTCTAGCCGGGTACATTACGATCAGATTTCGATCTTCAGCCCGTTCCACTTTGGAACCCAAGCCGTGCGCCAAGCTCGAATTTGGATACTCAATTCAAAGTCAGATTTGAGCTTATTGATCAGCGGAGAACGTAAACTAAGGGAAGGAGCTACAGTTTTTAAAGATCTTGATGCCGGAAAAGGAATCAAGTTTGTTTTTCGCCCATGAAAATCGCACGATACTTTGGCAACGGTCAAGTTAAGATCGTTGAAGAAAAAGAACCGTCATGTCCTGAAGGCGGACTCCTCGTCCAAACCGAAGCCTGTGGACTTTGCTCGGGCGAACTAATGTCCTGGTACATGGACAAGAAAATCCCTCACGTGATTGGGCATGAAGTAACCGGAGTTGTTCTTGAATCAAAGGATGCCAGGTTTCCGGTCGGAAGTCGGATTTTTCCTCATCACCATGCACCGTGCGGAAAGTGTGATTATTGCAAGAGTGGACGATCGGTTCACTGCAAACAGTGGAAAGAAACCAAGCTTCTCCCCGGTGGAATGGCTGAGCGATTTGCCGTTCCCCTCGGCAACCTGACTGATACTATTCTTGTAAACCCATTGCGAGCAATCGACGCTGCCCTCATCGAACCTATGGCATGCGTCATGAAATCATTAAGAACTGCCGGATATGCCGAGAATCCCGCAGTCATTGGTCTTGGTGTCATGGGTCTAATGCACATGATCGCCCTCGGTGATAAAGCCATTGGGTACGACATCAACCCGCTCAGGGTCGCTTGGGCCAAACGAACAGGTTTAAATGCCCACTCCAACGACGACATTCAATCGGATAAACACGATGTCGTGTTTGTTTGCCCCGGAACCCAAGAAGCCTTCGATGCTGCCGTAAAAATGATTCAGCCCGGTGGCAAAATCTGCATGTTCGCTCCGCTCGCTCCTGATACTGCACTCACAATCCCACACGAACTCTATTTCCGAGATATCACAATTCTAAACTCTTACTCTTGCGGACCAGAAGATACTCAAGCCGCATGGGAAATGATCGGAAAAGGAATTCTGAAGGCTGAGCAAGTCGTATCTCACTTTATAAAGCTCGATGAACTACCTGCCATGTACCTAGCCATGAAGCGTGGCGAAATCCTTAAACCAATGGTCGTCTTTTGACACATTGACAAAACATCAAGCGCCACTAGTCGTCTAAATCTTTGCCGCCATGATTACCACCGTTCTCGCCTTGGCTCACTTTGCTTGGTTTCAGCCAAGTGATGTCGTGCTGGCCGACGAGACGGCGAAACAACAAAAAGCACAGTCCCAAAAAGCCAAAGAGCAAGAGAAATTCGAAAAGGAAATCGATGATGATAAGAAGCTTGGCAAAGAAGCGGCTGATTACTATGACCGGACCTTAAAACCAACCAAAGACACGGTGGCTCAACAAAGGGTAGAAGATATTGGGGCTAAGCTTGCCTTAATTGCCAATGCAAACCCTTTCGAAATGTCCTGGGGCGACAAGCGACACGCACAATTTGAGTATAAGTTCAAAGTTGTTGATAGCAAAGATATCAACGCTTTCTCCCTTCCCGGTGGCTCGATCTATGTCTATCAGGGACTCGTTGACTTCACTCAAAGTGACGACGAACTTGCCGGGGTTATTGCTCACGAGATAAGCCACGCTAGCCAGCGCCACGTCGCTTGGCTCAAGCGAGAGCAAGAAAAACTTGCTCCGATTCAAATTCCGCTCATCCTGGCTACCATTTTTTCGGGTGGTAGCGACCGAGGAGCAGGTGCCGCTGCCGGACAACTTCTCGGGATCGCGGTAACCAATGGTTGGAGCGTCAAAGCCGAGACCTCCGCCGATTTTGGCGGAGTCCAACTGCTAGTAGCTGGCGGATATGATGCCACCGGAATGCTCACCTTTATGGAGCGACTCCAGGCGAAAGAAGGGGCGATCACCGACCAAATTGATTTGGGCATCCTGCGGACTCACCCACCAAGTAAAGTACGCGCCGACAAAATCGAAGCGTACATGAACAAGAATCTTATTCCGATTCGAAGAAGCCTCGTCTCGTCCGATTTTCGAGTGAATAATCGCATTTCTGCTACCGGAGAAAATGTCCTCTTTTTTGGTAAGCGGAAGCTATACACAGTTTCCGGCGGAGTTGATCGAGCTAACCTGATCCTCAAGAATCTTAACGCATTCTTTGACCGCGTGCCCGAAATGTACGAAGTAACCACCGGTGAAGAAGGAGTTATCTACGCAAAAAATAGAACGCTGATCACCATCACGCCTGAGGACGCTTTAGCGAACAAGATGGAGCTTGAGCAACTACAAAACGCGGTTGCAAAGTCAATTCGATCGTCGATATTCTCGCTTGCATATCACATCTGGGAAGGAAGGAACTAGAGCCCTACCAATCGCTGGCAATAGCTTCAAGGCGATTGATTTCCGACTCCAATTTTAGCCGGACTTCTTCTACAGCAGCATCATCGGCGCCCTCAGGAATCAAAAGCGGCTCACCAAATACCATCCGTGCCTTCGAGAAAGGATATGGCAACATGTACTTGTCCCAACTCTTAATGTAGATCGCTTTCTTGGCGGACAAGCCCACCGGAACCAATGCCGCACCAGATTTCTGCGCCATCAACATCACCCCACCTTGAACGATGCCGCTCGGACCCCGAGGACCATCGGGCGTTATCGCCATTGTCCCGCCCGCCTTCAGTGCTTTAACTCCCATTAGTGCGGCACGAACGCCCCCGCGGCCCGTTGAACCCCGGATAGTTTTGTAGCCCATCCGAGTAAAGACCTCGTTCTGGATATCGCCGTCATTGCTGTTGCTAATGATCACCCAGTAGCCCTTCTTTCGAAAATAGCTGGCAAAGATGAGTGACTTGCCATGCCAACCGCAAAAGATCAGTTTCGAATCATTCCCCTTGAACTGCTCCTCACCAGTAACTTCGAGTCGAAGAGAACCGCCAATCAGCCGCACCCAATTCAACGCTAAGAAGACCCCAATACGCTTTTTGATCCGAACTTTTAGGGGATCGCTCAAACTAACCAGCCTCGTTGTTTGGCAATTTCCATTGCGCTATGGCTCGGATAGTCAATTTTTAAGATATCGAGGGCTCGATTTGAATCTTTGGGCGACTCTTCTCGCAATCGACCGACCAACTCCAACAAGGCTTCGGGGCGCTGTGGTTCATTTTTTGGCATGTCTGCAACCGTCCATAGAACTTTGGCCGCAACGGAATTACTGAGTTTGTCCGCCAATTGGCGACGCCGAATCGGCGCGATATCGCCGATTTGCTTTAGCTCCAATAGTCGAGTCACCGCCGTATCTGCTTCTTCACCCTTGAGTTGAAACAGAACTCCCTTAAGAACCGCAACTTCATCCTTACGGTCACCCATTTCTTGATACTCCTCCGCAAGTTTAAGCTGCATGGCAATATCCTCAGGGTGGTCCTTTAAGTGCTCCTTAAGGTGAGCGATTTGTGCTGCAGGTCCTTGGTCATTCAAAGATTCGTAAACTTGGTGCCCAAGTTTACGAGAGCCCAGATCCGGCGCCCGGAACACAAATCCGAGGATCATGCCGCCAAGCGCCCCACCGAGGTGAGCAAAGAATCCAGAAGCATGCAATGGCTCACCGACTCTGATCACGGCACCAATGATTTGCATTAACAACCATGCAAAAGTAACCCATGCAACCGTCGCAGACGCTTTCGGTGCCAAAGGCACGCGCAACTTGGTGTAGCGGAGGCTGTAATAAACCGCACAGCCTGCAATTGCTCCACTTGCCCCAACCAAAGGCGGAGCTTCGAGATTATGCCGAACCGATAACCAAAAGAGGACAATGCCGCACAACCCAGCGAAAAGGTAAACGACTAAGAAACGAAGGGACCCCGTCGCAATCTCAACCGCTACACCGACTGCGGCAAGAAACACCATATTTCCCATTAAGTGGATGGCATTTGCATGCACAAACATTGAGGTGAATATCGTAAGAAAGGACGGCTCAGTTGCCTTAAAACCTCCAGAATCAATAAGTTCTGGGCGAACCAATACGAAGAACGCCGCAACAATGTTTGCGACAATCAGAAAAAGGGTTACAAACGGGATTCGAGATCGAATGTTTAGGCCTCCTCGAATAGCTCCTCAGGAATATCCGTGTTAAAGTAAGTGTTTTGCACGTCATCAAGGTCTTCTAGCGCATCAAGAAGTTTGATCAGCTTAATCAATTCATCTCGGGAAGGATTCGCCTTGTTCGTAACAATGTAGGTCAAAGCAACTTCCTTCGAATCAAATCCTGCCGCTCTGAGGGCTTCATTTACTTTATGAAGATCAGTCATTGCCGTAACGATAGAGATGGTCTCATCCTCACTTTGAACGTCTTCGGCTCCGGCATCCAAGGCTGCAAGAGTCAAGTCGTCTTCATTGTGCTGATCTTTCGGAAACTGGATGAGTCCAACGTACTTGAATTGCCAACTGACGGCTCCATTGTCACCCATTGCACCAGCATTTTTTTTGAAGGCGTCTCGAACTTCGCCAACCGTTCGATTTCGGTTTTCAGTATAGCATTGCAGAATAATTCCAACTCCGCCTGGTCCGACTCCCTCGTACACAATTTCTTCGTAGCTAACGCCAGCGATCTCGCCCGTACCCTTTTTAATGGCTCGGTCAATATTATCTTTTGGTACCGAAGCTTCCTTGGCTTTGTCGACGGCTACCCGTAATCGAGGGTTCATTCCCGGATCCCCACCGCCACTTTTTGCCGCAACCGTAATTTCACGACTCAATTTCGTGAATAGGTTTCCTCGAAGTGCATCCTGCTTCCCTTTACGGATTCGGATGTTTTTCCATTTGCTATGGCCCGCCATATACTTTCATTTTGGCACACCGAAGCTAGGCTTCGGTGTGCGGAGAAGAAGCTAAGGGAATGTGACTGAATTCGACTGACTAAATGTCCGGGTAACGCCGCCAACAATGTAAGTGCCACTGATGGTTACTGTTCCCGATGCATCGGCTTTATTGGGTCCTCGCCACAAGATCGAAGAAGCCGTCGAGCCAGCTGGATTGATCTGACCAACATTCAAAGGTATCGGAGTCACAATCGTCGTCGCCCCCGACCCAAGCTTGAGGCTTGCTGAAGTGATTTGAATTCTGTTTGCTGTCGCAGCCCCAGTATTGCTAATGTTGTACTTGACGGTGTATTCATCCTCAAATCGACCCGCCGTTGGCTTAAACACAAGTTTTGTATCAGTCAAAGTGCCGACGTCTCTGATTTTTATCCGCCACATACCACGCCCATAGGATGCGGCTTGTAGGTAGCCCGTACCAGGAATCCAATCGACGGTAGAAATTTCACATACTGGCAAACCAAGTGGTTCAGTTGCGTTGCTCCAGGAAGTGCCGCCATTGGTGGTCATAAACACTCCAACATCGGTAGCTACAAACCAGGTCGTCGCAGGATTCACATCATCGCGAGTAATCCAGTTGGTTGGTGAGTCAGGCAAAGTACCCGCACCCGAACCATTAACAGTTGTCAGGATCGGAACCGCAATTGATGTATCGGCAATTTTCCAAACGTGCGAAGTTCCGCTACCGCTCAAAGTAATCAAGACATCATTTGGATTTGTCGGATGGACGCTGACCCTTGTGATTGAACGAGCCGGAACAACTGGACTAGAAACATCATCAAGCTTAACCCACGTAGCTCCTTTGTCTCCAGAACGCCACAAATCACCGTTGGTCGTGCCTGCATAAATGATGTTGGCATTCGAAGGGGCAACCGCAATCGAAAGGACAGTACCACCGCCAGGGCAAAGGTTAATTCCACCCAATCGAGCATCCCAAGTATTTCCGCTTAGGTTGTACCGCCACAAATAGTTCGTCGCCACGTAAAGTGGATTCGGAGCGGTAGGATCAATTGCCATTCTAGTAACGAACGGGATAGAATCCGTACCCCATCCGCCAGACGGTCCAAATGATGACTGATTGGTCCAACTATTCGTTGTCACATACAACCCATTGCTCTGGGCAGACCCAAACCACACGACCGGATTCGCTGGGTTGACGACGCAACCCATTCCGTCACCGCCGGTTCGGTTGACCCAGGCGTTCAGGTTCCCGGTTGATACCGGTGAAGCATTATCTTGGGTGCCTCCCATCATTCTGGTGGCATCGCTGGGATGATAAGCCGCAGTATAAAACATCGTGATTCCAAGGGTTGAGCTTGACGAAATATTGAACGCCCAAGACTGCGGAGTAGCCCCAACTGGAGGTGTATATGTCAGCGGCCAAACACCGCCATCGTTACCCACAACCATCTTCGTCTCGTCGCCAGGGAAAATCTCTAGACAGTGTTGGTCATTATGGGTTTTTGACGAGTTTGTATACGTTTGACCAATATCTGTCCAAGTTGTGCCGTCCCAACTCGCGACGGTGATCAATCCAACATACAGAAAGTCTTTCTTAACGCTATTAACAGTATGCGCCGCAACCCGAATATAAATGTCGTACGTTGATTGAGACCAGTTGTAAGTCGTACTTGTGGCCGTTCCCATCGGGAAGTTTCCTGTAATATTGGTCCACGTTACTGTCGTGCCCGAAATGTCTCCCTGATGAACTTGCCTCAAAGTAGGATTAATGTAGTAAATCCGATTGCTGGTCACATGAGAGAAATCGATATGGGACCGGGAGGAGCTAACCGCTCCAGCAGGTTCATTCGAAAGGGTCCAGGTCAATCCTCTATCGAAGGACAGAAAAAGTCCACCATTTCTAACTTGAGCTGCATAAACTCGGTTTCCAGCTCCATCGGGAAGACTGACCGACAAATCAGTGATGTTCGCAAAAGCATTTCCGCCAACTAAAATGTTTGTGAAAGTATAACCTTGGTTGGTCGACCGGAAAAGACCGCCACCACCGGCCATACTCACCATGACAGTTGAGTTATTGTCTGGATCAAAAAGTACCTTTGATGCGTTAGTTCCCGACCGTAGAACTATATTTGTCCAACTAGCACCGCCATCTTCTGATCGCATGATCCCGTTGCCAGTACCAGCCCCACCATCCTTATCGCCTAAGCCGGCAATGACCAAATTGTTGTACTTTGGATGGACCCCAATAACGCTAACATATGGCGATGGAAAGTGATCGCCGATTGCCTTCCATGTAGCACCCGAGTCAGTTGTTTTCCAAATTCCGCCAGCCGGAGCTGCCATATACATGGTCGAAGCAACTTTCGGATCAAATGCCAAGCCTCCTATTCGACCATTTAGCGCCGACCCAGTTGGTCCGTAATAGATGTTGTAAGGCACGGTTAGAGCCTTTGGTCCAATAAATTCCCATTTAGGCTCACCGCTTACCGGAGTTATTCCTCCAATTCTTCCAAGAATGGCTCGATCTCCAGGGGAAACTTGGCTCCCAAAACTTGCCTTCGGCATCAACCTCGCTCGGAAACTTGCCTCGGCGTATTGATCCTCATTAGGGGTGTCATTTGGAAAAGACTTGATATAGAGCCGCTCGCGCAGAGCTTCCAAATAGCTCGTTTTCGGATTATCTTCTTGAGCCTTAAGCCTCTCAATGCGTTTTGAAATCGTCTGCACCGACCGAAGATTTGACAAATCCTCGCCATCTTGCTTGGAGGATGCAAACCAAACCGTTGAACCCAGCAGGATTCCACTCA
Source organism: Armatimonadota bacterium (assembly GCA_043770615.1). Taxonomy (GTDB): domain Bacteria; phylum Armatimonadota; class Fimbriimonadia; order Fimbriimonadales; family Fimbriimonadaceae; genus Fimbriimonas. The sequence goes on from JAYVHY010000222.1 coordinate 20,255, forward strand.
ACGAAATGCCAAGAAAAGCTTTCATTTCAAAATAACCTATACCCTTAAGTCGGTTCGACCAAATCGCCCAAACCCACCTTCAATGATAGTCCAGAGATGGTCAATAGTCAATGTAACTTTACTAGGTTTATTTGAATGAGGACTTTAGCCACTCGGCCGTTAGCGTAAAGTCTGCTTGCGTAAGCCCATGACCGGTTCCAAGTTCGTTAATGGTGACGTTTGCACCGCCGTTTCGAAATATTTTTGCTTGCTCCCTAGCAGACTCGATTGGCCCCATCTGATCGGCAATCCCGTTATTCATCAGAATCATCTTTCCGTTTAGGTCTGGAGTAACCGGATCTTGAATGATTTTCATGCCTCGCCACATGATGAGTCCGCTTAGGACTTCGGGGTGGAAGGACATCAGGGCGGCACCCATATTGGCTCCGTTGCTGTAACCCAGCGCGATGAGGTTTTTCGTGTTTTGGTCTCTGAGGAATTTCGCAAGTTCGTCGGCCTGGTGGCGCATGTCTTGCTCGTCGAAAACGCCTTCAGCGAATCTCTTAAACCATCGAGACATTCCGTGCTCGTTGACTTTGCCTCTCGGACTGATAATCGCGGCCCCCGGAATAAGATCATTGCCAATCTTCACGAGATCGTGTT
>JAYVHY010000223.1:0-20855 GCA_043770615.1 Armatimonadota bacterium
GTACATTCCCCGATTGCTCAGCACTGCCAACCCTGTATCTCCAAATCGATGCATATCGGCGATTTCTTCAAACAGATCAAGGTCAATTGGAATCGTAACGGCGTCAATCAGGACGAATGAAGTCAAGTCGAATGCTCGGATGTAGGATCTCTTTGCCGGAAATAACCCGTCATTGGAACACGACCAGGCAATATCGTGAGTTGTGTCTCCAGCAGAAATCGTGAATCTCTCTGGTCCGTAGGTTATCTTGCCAAGTTGCTGGAACGAAGCTCCATCGAAACAATATCCGTTGCCAAAAACGACTTTCGATCCGCTCAAGCTAAGATTGTCTCCAAGTGAAAAGCCAGTTTGAACATTCTTATCCACCGTCAAGTCATTCAGCGAAATACTGATTTGATACATGGATGTTGGACTCAGCCCTATATTTGCGCCAACTAATGTTGCTGAATCCAAATATGCAACCTTGCTTGCAGTATAGATTTCTGGCATTGGTCCGATCGGCAAACCATCTCTGAATACGACTGGACCACCGAAGGCCGAACTGCCTGAACTTTGAAGACAGACCGCGATTTCATTGCTGTTACTGGGGTTTACGGCGATCGAAAGGGCATTAGCTGTCCCAGCCCCAAAAACCGAATCGTATATGAGAGGGATGGTTTCGACAGCAACTCTCGAGTTCAAATTCACTTTCCGAATTGACGTGGCTCCGTCAATACCAACATAGGCAGTAGTTCCATCTTGAGAAACCGCAATTTGATTTGGATTGCTACCAACAGGAATTGGACTCCCGATTGTTCCCGTATAAGGGCTTATGTCGACAATTGAGTTTGGATAGGCTGAGTTCGGTCCGAATGATCCCCAAAATCGATTGTGAATAGGATCCCAGGCAATGTGATTTGCTGCAAATGCAATTTTGTGAAAGGTTGCCCGTCTAGGAATGACGGTTAGCGGAAAAGTCCGAGTAATCGAATCCAACGACACTTGAACTTGAATCATTCCTTCGGAGACCCCAACCAGATTTCCATCTGAAAGGTTGGCATGGTCATTTCCGTCAATAATCTCAACTTGAACCTGATCTTGAGGAAGGGCGATATTCGATTCGAACGGACTATTGGCGTATCCGGTCACAACGAGGGCAGTTGATTCACCGACTGATAGGTCGGCCAGGTTGAGCGAGAAACCAGCAAGAGTAGAGCTGTATGAAATCGAACCTAAAACTCCACCTGCCGAGTTAAGAATATTGCCGTCCTTGTCGATCAAGACGCTCACCGAAGCTACCGCTACATTTTGTCCTAGATTGCCAGTTCCGGTTTTAAAAGTAACACCCAAAACCGCGGGTCCAACCGGGGCAAAATTTGGACCTTGGTAGCTGATGGTTTGCCCTTGGGTACCCGACGGTCGATCAACAATCCAGTAACTTGGATTCGAATCAGCTGCGCTATATGTTATGGATATAACTGCAGAGCCAGCGTAAGTGGGAGCCTTAAACTCTCTGGTCAAGCTTGGCCATTCGATCGAAACTCGTGGTTTAGACTTTGCCGTCGAAGCTCCAGAACCGCCGCAGCCAGAAAGGAGTCCAACTACCAAGGCTAACAAAAAAAGGAAATTGATTCGGTGCCAAAATTTCATAAGTTGTTGAAAATGGAGTAAGGCCCCCACCTGATCATTGTAGTGGTATTCGCGACAAAATAGCTATCGCAAAAGTAGAGTCAACATGAAGTGAGTTTGAGAGCAAATGTCGTTTGCCTCTTCCTTTTTTGTGGGTTGTCTATTGGTGCCTCCCGGTACACTTAATCAATGGATTTTGCCCTGACGCAAGAGCACGAATTGATTCGAGAAATGGCCTATAAATTCGGACAAAACGAAGTTTTGCCCGGACTCGCCGAACGAGATCGCGAGCACCGAAGTGACTCCGAAATGCTCGAAAAAATGTCCGCCAGTGGATTAATGGGAATCTCGATCCCAGCAAAGTATGGCGGAATGGATACCGACTACATTTCCCTCGGAATCGTCTGCGAGGAACTGGAAAGAGCCGATTCAACGGCTCGAGTCGTGATGTCCGTACACTCCGGATTGCATGCTTTAACTTTGTTGCAATGGGGAACCGAGGAACAAAAGCAACGCTGGTTGCCCGACCTGGCAAAGGGTACTAAGTGGGGAGGGTTTGGATTAACGGAACCAAACGCCGGTTCTGACGCGGCAAACCTCCGAACAACTGCAACTAAAGATGGCGACTCCTACATTCTCAATGGCGAGAAAACGTGGATTTCCCTTGCTGACTATGCGCATCAATTTCTGGTCATCGCCAGGCTAACAAGCACTACTGCGAAAGCCCCGTTCGCAGCCTTTATTGTTGATCGGAACACTCCTGGATTTTCGTCCAAGGCAATCAAAGGCAAACTTGGCGTTCGAGCGGGGAACACGGGTCAGATTTTCTTTGAGAACATGAGAGTTCCAGCCGAGAACATGATTGGTGAAGAAGGCGACGGATTCAAAGTCGCGATGAGTGCTCTTGATCATGGACGGTACACGGTTGCCGCAGGAGCCGTAGGTATCATCACCGCCTGCCTCGACGCATGCACCAAATACGCCAATGAGAGAAGCGTCGGGGGAGAAGTGATTGGCAAGAAGCAACTCGTTCAACAAATGATTGCTTCAATGGTCCAGGGGCGCGAAATCGGAAGGCTGCTTTACTACAAAGTTGGTTGGATGAAGAACACCGGACTTAGACACACGAAAGAGTGCTCAATGGCGAAGTGGACGAACTGCGCCGCTGCATTTGATGCCGCTCACAAAGCGGTTGAAGTTCATGGAGCGTACGGCTACTGTGACGAATTCCCGGTAGAGCGATACTTCCGCAACTCGCGTGGCGCAATGATCTACGAAGGAACTCACGAGATTCACACTCTGATGCAAGCAGAATACGAATTAGGCTATCGAGCTGACAAGCCAATCAGTCGGATTCTTCCGACCTGGCCCGTTACTTAACGCGCGTAAAGGTACCGCCGACTCCCGCTCCGGAACCAGCTGCCCCGCCTGGCTCTGGAGTTAATGTCAACGTATCTTTGTCCAACTTGGCGTCAACGATTATCGGCTTTTCTTTGACCTTATCAAAGGCTGCGGCAAGCTGTTTCAATTCGTCAGGCAACTTTATGTCTGTTACCGACATCGTGATCTTTTTACCATCGTAGGTATAGGTGCCTCCGATTTCGAAATGCACCTTAGCTCCGTTACCTTCTCCATCGCTCGACTGCTTGAAGGTATTTCCAGTGAATTCCATTGTGGTTGTGCCTTGCGGAACTACGGTTGACCATTTTCCAACGATGCCTGAGGCACCACATCCGGCGAGAAAAATCAGGGGTAGGACAAAGATTCGAAGCTTACGCATGCCTGGTTATACACCTTCCTGTCTCCAATTAGATACAAAAAAGTCCTTTGGTTAAGCCAAAGGACTTTCGGAAAGTTTGGTGCTTACTTGATTTTTGTAAACGTTGTAGTTTGTCCGTTTGTGGTGAAGGTCAAAGTATCTCCTTCCAGTTTTGCATCCCCTTCTTGAGTCGTGAGGACCGCTTTCTCAAGGCTGCTTTTGAATGTTGCCGCCATTGACTTTGCGATGGCGGGCAAGCTTGATTCGTCGAGCTTGACCGATTTTCCGACCATCTTTAGTTTTTTTCCGTCAAACGTATAATCGCCGCTAAATTCAAATTTGATTTTCGCGCCAGCCTGCTCAACCTCGGCACTTACTGTGAAAGTATTTGCCATGAATTCGGTCACTAATTTTGAACCTGGAGCAACTCCGCCACCACCCATATTCCACTTTCCGACTATGCCGGGCGATCCGCAACCAGCCAAACAAAGTAACGCAAGGGACAAGGCAAAACATTTTCGCATGACTCGTTATACTCGGTTCTGGTGAGCGGAGAATCCTTTGAACGTTATGAATTCGCACCCAAATGCAACATTGGTCAAGTACGAAAAAGCCCCTCGCAAATCAGTTGCAAGGGGCCGACGTTGGAGCCTACTTCATTCTTGTGAAAGTTGCAGGTTTTCCTTTATCCATCATGGTTAACACGTCTCCTTCGAGTTTCGCATCACCCTCTTGAGTGGTAAGGACGTTCTTTTCGAGGGCACTTTTGACCATTGCTGCTTGTGGCTTCAAGGCAGCCGGCAACGTTGATTCATCGAGGGTTACAGATTTTGAAACCATCTTGATCTTCTTGCCATCAAAGGTGTAATCACCCATGACGTCAAATTTGATTTTGGTGCCCATTTGTTCGGTTTCGACGCTAATCTTGTAGGTCTTATCCATGAACTCAGTGACGAATTTTGAACCCGGTGGCAAGGTGCCCCCGGTCATGTTCCATTTCCCCACGAGGGAAGGACTTCCGCCACAACCCACGAGACAAATTAAAGTAATTGAAAGAGCAAAAAATTTTCGCACCGCTCTTTATACTTTCTTTTGTTCAGATTCTGCTTTAGCCGACAGTAAATGAGCCGTAGTACCCAGCTTCTTTTCCGTTGAGATGAGCCCAACCGGTGACATATATTTTTTGGCCGACGCGAGCGATGCCGTTGACGCTTTCAAATTTCCAGCCAGAAGTTTTAGCTCCGGCTTGCTTCAAAATCATTTCTAAGTAGCTGGCTTTTCCATCGGGACTCCAGATAACTGCCTCAGACCCGGCGTATCCACCAATATAGGATCCATCTCGCGTAACGGACTTGGCTACAGCTTCTTGTTGACCGAGATTTTCGAGCTTTACGAACTTCCCGTTTCGCCAAAGGGCGGCGAAGGTCCCATTGGAGCTAAAGGCATTTCCAACAATACTCGTGCCATCTTTATTGACGGCGTATGCGGTGGAATCTGAATATTCATCGGGAACTTGGAGTTCTTCAGCGACTTGGTTATGGAAGTAAAAGGCTCGGATTGAACCGTGATCGGCCCGAATTCCCGCCGCCACTTTTCCATCGCCGGAAAGACAAGTCGGGGCGAATTGCTCAATATTGATAGTGCCAGCCTCTGACCAGATATAGCCCTTTCGTACCTTATTGCCCTCGTCCTGGCACGCCACTCGCGATCCATCTTCACTAACGCCATACGCGAAAGTTGAGCCGCTGCCAATTGTCTTGATGCCTTTTCCTTTTGTCCAGATGTAGGCTCCGCCTGCTTTTCCGACGATGGTTGACCCGTTAGCCGAAGAGCTTTGAGCATATTGATCAAGAATGTTGGCATTTGAGGAAGGACGGAACTTTGCAGTCTCGCCACCGCGCCAAGTGAAAGGATTTCCCGGAGCAAACTGTCCGACCACGGTTTTTCCGTCAGCGGAAAGTGCGTAAGGATGCGGAGCAGGTAATCCGGACACCTTTGGAATCATTGAAACACGACCATTTGAGAGGCCTAAACTCGCTGCGCAAATAAAAACTGAAACCATCCTAATCTTCATAATCGGCAAGAACCATACCAATCCGACTGATCAATTGCGAGATACACTCTTATCTAGTGAATCGCCAAGCTCTATCCGCCGCCTGCAATGAACTGGGAATAACCCTCTCGGAAGAGCAACTCGCCGAATTTGAATACTTCGAAGATGACCTTTACGAAGCTAACGAGGTCATGAACCTGACTCGGGTTCCCAAAGAAGACTGCTATGTTCGCCATTTCCTAGATTCCATCATGGTCGGCAAGATCATTTCCGAGCTTGTCCCTGGCGCTAGTGTTTTAGATATTGGAACTGGACCCGGTTTTCCTAGCTGGCCGGTGGCAACGGCGTTTCCTGAGCTCCAAGTTACTGCTCTTGATGCAAATGCCAAAATGCTTGGCTTTCTGGATCGCCACAAGCGAGATAACATCTCCATCGAACACACCAGGGCTGAAGAGGTCAAAGACCGCGAGCGATTTGACGTGGTTACCGGGCGAGCGGTTGCTCCGTTTGGAATCCAACTTGAAATTTCTGCCTTTCAGGTTAAGCAAGGAGGGTACTTCATTCCGATGCGGACGCCCAGTGACGATATTACCAGCGAGAATTGGACGAAGCTTGGTCTTGACTTGGTCGAGACACGAGAACAAATCATTCCCGGAACCGATATTGTCCGGCTGTTTCCAATCTTCAAGAAGAATCGACAAACCGCTCCTTTCTATCCTCGCCGATGGCCCGACATCAAAAAAAAACCACTCCTTTGACCAGAAGTTAGGCTGACGTCTTGCTATGTAAAAACCGAGTTGTCTCCACGAACATCGCACTCAGCAAGATCAGACTTATGTAAGCCAAATCTATCATTTGTCAGCAAATGATTGGTGGATCGAGAGAGTAGAAAGGGATGTTCTGTAGAATAACTGAATCGCATCATGAATCCCGCTGACCAACGCGTTTTTGGAATCGAGACCGAGTTCGGCTGTCTCGTTATGGACGAAGATTTGGGGCGACCCGAAGACGTTGTTGAAGCGATCAAGGATTATCTGTTCTTCGAACGCAAGATTGGAGCGATTGACTACCACGCCCGCGACGACGTCTTCGAGCCCGCTCAAAGTGGCGGATTCCTGTGCAACGGTGCTCGCCTGTACGTTGATGCTGTCGGCTCGCACCTCGAGTACGCCACAGCCGAGTGCCAAAGCCTCAAGGATCTCATCGCTAACGACCGAGCTGGGCAAAGGTTGATCGTCCAAGCAGTTAAGGATTTGAAGCTCCAAGACTCCATAGCGATTTACAACAATTCGATTGACCATTTTGGCGGACACACATTTGGTTGCCACGAAAACTACTTAGTTCAAGCCCAAGACGAGTTGATGAACGGCAATATCAACTTCCTTGTGCCGTTCCTCGTTACTCGACAAATCTTTGCCGGAGTCGGGCGGGTCGGCGGACATATTCTCTATACGGGCGAGGCTCCAACTGCCCAACAAATGGACGAAAACCCGGTGGACTATATTTGGGTCAGCCACGTCTATGGCGTCATGACCGACCCCTCGGTCAAGTTCCAACTGTCCCAGCGGTCCGATCACATCCTCAAGACTATTGCCTCTCGCGTTCGCTTCAACCGAGCCCTCATCAATCCTAAATGGGAAACCATGTACTCCCAAAACGGAATGACTCGACTCCATATCCTTTTTGGCGAAGCCAACCAGAACGAGTACGCATATGCCCTTAAGGTTGGAACCACCCTTCTCGCCATCCGAGTTTGTGAAGCCGGACTTATCGACGCCTCGGTTCTTCTGGCAAATCCACTTCTTGCAATTCGTGACATCTCTCGGGACGAGAAGTTCAACTGGGACGTGGAGATGCTCGACGGTTCGTTTTCGAATGCGCTTTCGGTTCAGCGAAAGTTTCTTGCCGCTGCCGAATGCCTTGCCGGTGAAAGCGAACAAACCGACTGGATTCTCGCAGAATGGCGAGCAACCCTCGACCAACTCGAACGCGATCCACTTGTCATGGATGACCGTCTTGATTGGGTCGCTAAACGCAAGATCTGTGAGCAGTATATTGCGGAGGAAAAGACCGACTGGAGCGACGACGCCCTGCACTCGGTTGACCTCGAGTATCACAACATTGACCCCGCTCAATCGCTCTTTTACGGTCTTACACCAAGAAGGATAACCAAAGAAGTCGAGATCATGCTCGCGCAAACTGACCCACCGCCGGACACCCGCGCGAAGGGAAGGGGCAAGTTGGTTGAAATGATTACCAAGCGAAAGGGAAGCCCGATTTACGCGTTCGACTGGAACTTTGCCCAAATTGATCGCCAGAAGATTGTCGACCTTAGTGATCCGTTCAATACGTATGAGAACCCTTGGGATCAGTGGGGTAATTTAGTCTTTGATAAATCCTGATTTTTTGCCGGTTGATGTTAGTAGCCGCAATAAACTTTGTCTAGACATCGGAAAAGAACTAATTCGGTTAGCAAGGCGTTAAGATAAGTTATGATGCGTTGGTTTGGCGTACTCCTGGGAGTATCGTTGGTAGCTGGCACTGCGATTGCCTGTTACAACGATAACGACACCTACTTAACCGAACTGCGCGACAACCTTGACGTGACTAACGCGATCATTGGTCGATTCACGCTTTATCCGCCTGAATACTACAAAAAGCGGATCGAGATTCAGACGGCTATTCTGGAGAAGGACCCGAACAACCTCGACGCATACGACAACATTGCGGTGGCATACGACCGGATCGGTGAAGGTGATAAGGCACTGAAATGGATACGTGAAAAGCGAAAGCATCTCGTCAACGCTCCATCTCTCCAATTATATAGCACCGAGGCGAACGAAGGGACATTCCTCATCGTTCGCTGGATTCGCGGACACAAGCCGGGAGATCTTACCGATGCGATTGAGTCGGAAAAGCATATCGCTAAAGCACTACAAATCAATCCCAATGCTCATTTCGGGCGCGAGTTCGCCCAACTTTATTGCATCCGGGCGATGATCGAATGCGGCAAACAAAAGGAATGGATGCCAACCTTCACACAGAAGCTCATTTCCATTGCCGATCGGGACCATATCAACCGAAAGAAGCTTCGGTATGGCATTGCCGGGATGATGGTATTAGGCGCCGCGTGGAACAGTCCTTTGTTCATCCAAGCGATTGCCGAATTAGTGCCGGAAGAAGGGCAGGTTGCAAGCTTGTGCAAACAGAAATTGCGAGCAATTGGCAAAAATACGTCTGGTGCTCCTGACCTTCGATACGTCGACGAGCGATACTTCGACCGAGACCTCGTCGAGGAATTTCCGATAGCTGCAAAAAGCACCACTCACGGAGGAGATTGGAGCGTCATGCAAAGCCTTCTTCGCAATGGCGCTGATTTTCAGATTGCTCAATCCGAGTGGATCGAAAAGCAGCTTGCCAGCGGAAAGCACCCGGACAAAGGCGACGACATGTGGCTGGGATATGAGCCATTGCCGCCAATTCCCAAAGAAAAGCTCGCGAACTCAAATATCTTCTCACGGACCGGCACTTTTCTTATGTACATAGCCATGAGTACCCTCGGATGTGGCTGCATTATCCCGATCGTCATTGTCTATGCGGTCATTCGAAAAATTATCGTTACCTTCCATCGGCGACGTCGGGGATATTAGACCGGTAAACTCCGTCTCATGCCGACGCTCCCCCGAATCACGGGTACTTTTCTCGACGAGATCACCCACGATATTCCCAGTCAGAACTGGACGGAGCGGCAATGGCGGCGAGAGTTCGAGCTTTACTCGCGGATTGGTCTCGACACCCTGATCATCATCCGGTCGGGCTACAAGAACAAGTGCATTTACCCTTCGCAAGTCATTCCATCCTTGTTGCCCGTTTATGAAGACATCGGGGAAATGTTCTTTTCGCTGGCGGACGAATACAACCTAAAGCTCTACTTCGGGACCTACGATTCCGGCTTCTACTGGTGGCGACGAACTTGGTGGAAGGAGGTTGATCTTAACAAGGCTTTCATCGACGAAGCGCACGCTCGGTATGGTCATCACAAGAGCTTTGCCGGTTGGTATCTAACCCACGAGACCGGAAAAAACGACGCCCATATTATCGAAATCCACAACCACATTGGGCAGCACTGTAAGGCGAAGGCTGATCTTCCGGTTTTGATTTCGCCGTATCCGCAAGGGTCGAAGCAGTCGGGCGAAAATGCTCTGGCCCTCGAAGAGAGTTTTGATCACTGGGATCGAGTCTTCGCCGAGACGAACAAGAGTTTTGACATCTGCGCCTTCCAAGATGGCCAGGTTCATTACGAGGAACTGCCAAAATTCATCGACGGGATCGCGAAGCTCGGTAAAAAATATGGAATCACGATTTGGTCGAACCTAGAGACCTTCGATCGAGATATGCCGATCAAGTTTCCACCCGCCGACTGGCGATATCTTCGCTTCAAGCTCGAAACTGCAGCGCAGATCGCCGAAAAAATTATCACATTTGAGTTCGCTCACTTCATGTCTCCGTTTAGCTGTTATCAATCGGCGCATAACCTATTTGAGCGGTATATGGGCTACGAAGGCGCAAAGTGGTATGCGGGATTTGCGGATGAGACGTTGGCGTGGATAAAGGGAGTTCGCGACTAGTAACCGACTAGCAACTGACAAACTGGCACAAAATATCAGACAAAATTTTCTTTTTTGTGTTAGAGTTCAGACTGGAGTGATCAATGAAGCATCCAGTCAAATCCATCGGTATTTTTGTTTGTGGAGCAGCCATAGCTAGCCTTCCTTACACCTTGTCAATTGGCAAAGCCAACGCGCAGACAACCACCAGTTCGACATCTAACTCAAACTCGAAGAATGCGAGCAGTTCAGCCCAGGCTAATAGCAGTCAGTATTCATCGAGCTCATCATCTAAAAATGCGTCAGCGAGCGATATGGCGCAACAGTTTGCTAGAGCTGGTCAATCGAGCAGCTCAAACGGCTCGGGAGAATTGCCAATCATGGCTCTTTCTAATGATGACCAATTTGTCTATGCGGCAGTGGGTAATACAATTTATCGAGTCCGAAAGTCAGAAATGTCGTCATTGACACTTGTGCCACCTCGCCGGGCGGATCCTAAGCCTTAAACCACTTCGAGTATCAGCCATCGGTAACGGCTGGTGTAACATGCCAATTGATTATGAAATCAGTATCAAAATCAATTGGCATGTTAGTCGTAGGAGTGGTAATTGGAAGTCTGCCATACACTTTGTCGATAGGTAAGACCGTTGCACAAATCAATCCACCTAAGCCTGGTGCGGTGCCCGCAAGAATTGACCAAATCGTGATCGGCAACGATTACAATCTGTATTTAACTTCGGGAACCCGAATCTATAAGATTCACTCCACGAGGCTCGTAGAAGGTCAGTGGTGGACAATGCCTGGTTACCCTTCAAAGTGATTTCGGCTTGACCGGGTCCACTCCCGGCAACGGAAAGATCTTGTTGGGTACGTGCTCTTTGAGGAAGATGGCTTTTGCTCTCGCGGTTAACTCGGGCAATGAGCCCGACAAGTCATGTGCTTCGGAGGGGTCATTCTCCAAGTCGTAAATTTCGATCAGACCTGGCTTTTTCTTCAAGTCTGGTTGAATAGCTTTCATTCGTCCAAACACGATCGCCCGTTGTGAACTTGCCTCGGGATACTCGAAGTACAGATAGTCTCGTTTTGCTCCTTGCCCGCCAACTAATTCTTTCGCATAGCTTGTTCCGTCGGTCTTAGGTGTCTTTGCTCCACACAGTTCAGCCAACGATGCCATTGTGTCGTAACCAGCATATGGCGTTGAGCATGATGACCCAGCTTTGATTGCTTTTGGGTACCAAGCAATAAACGGCTCACGGAAGCCACCTTCGTAAAGGCTCATTTTGGCTCCACGGTAGATGCCGTTTGAGTTGAAAAACGCACGGTCAACTCCACCATTGAAGGTCGCTCCGTTGTCCGAGGTGAACACAATTAGCGTGTTTTGTTCGAGCCCGTTAGCGACCAAAGTCTTGCGTATTTCTCCTACCGTGTAATCCAAATAAGAAATCATCGCCGCATAGGTCGCTCGCGGTCGAGGGTTGGGGAGGTATCCGTTTTCACCGAGATATGGCTTTGGATCCCATTCACGAGGATATTTTTCAATCCAATCTACCGGAGCTTGAAGCGCGGCATGAGGGATCGTCGGCGCGTAATACAAGAAGAAGGGTTGAGATTTTGACGTCTTGATGAAGTCAATGCAGTTCTCCATGAGTTTCGTGCCCGCGTAGTTCTTTCCGCCGTAAAGCTTGTTGTATTCATTCAGATCGTCCGGAACAGTTTTAGCTTTTTGGTGAGCATTGTAGACGGGATTGTCGAGCAAATCTGGCTGATGGTTCTTCCAAAGATACGGCGGGAAGTGGTTATGTGCGCGGCGTTGACAGAGGTAGCCGTAGAAGAAATCGAATCCATGATCGTTGGGAGTTTCGCCGGGGTTGGGTCCGCCGAGACCCCACTTGCCAACAATGCCGGTTCGATATCCAACTTGCTTCAGCATTTCGGCGATTGTTGTTTCTGACTTCGGTAGTGGGGTCTGACCCTCGAGATCATTTGGTCCGAATCCACCTTGCTCGGTGTTGCCTCGGATTGCGGCGTGCCCTTGGTGTTTACCCGTTAGAAGCGAGCATCGAGTGGGGGCGCAAACGGTGCTCGGCGCGTAGAACTGGGAAAACTTCATCCCTTCTGCGGCTAACTGATCAATGTTCGGAGTTTTGATCTTTGTTTGGCCATAGCACCCTAGTTCCCCAAAGCCTAGGTCGTCGGCCATGATGTAGATGACATTGGGCCGAACGATGGTTTGGATGGCGAGGGCTACGAGCAGCACAGATTGATTTTAGACCTATTTTTGTTGGATGTCGTTATAATGCGGGTATGAAGGTCAATTCTTCCATCATTGCGTCGTTCGTCGTCGGAGCAGTTATTGCTTCTCTTCCTTATTCTCTTTCGAGCGGAAAGACAGTAGCCCAAGTCGCTGGTCCAAATCAAGGACAAGGGCAAGGCGGACCTGGTCAGCTTGGCGGTCCGCAAGGATTTCCTGGCCAAGGACAAGGTCAGTTCGGTCAGGGGCAAGGTCAGTTTGGTCAAGGTCAACAAAGATTTGGTGGTTCCCCAATGGTCAATAGCATGACCACGGCGGGGAACAACCTGTTTGTTGCGGCCGGAGACACGATCTATAAGATTGACATCGATTCGATGGCAATCAAAGGTCAAACGAAGCTTCCAGCCCCACGACCTCAACAAGATCAAGGTCAGAATCGAGGCGGCGCGGGTCGACCTGGCAATGGCGACGGAAACATTCCACCAGCAAAGTAGATCCACTTTTCGTTTTAGGATCCGGTTCAATCAATGGGTATGTCATTGTGTTTAATGCCTCAATAATGTTGGGTTCTTTAGCCTCCACAGCGCAGTTTGTGGGCATTTGTTTGGCTCAAATGCTCGTTGCTACGGAGGCAGCAAACTACGCGTTTTTCATCGAACACACACAATGACCTGCTGTATCCAATCAGGCATCAGAATTTATTGAAGTCTTCAATGGGCATGCCATTTGAACCTTAGTGAATCAGTCGATCCATGGTTGCTTCCATGATCGGCTGAGTCTGGGCCGAGACAGAAAAGACAATTGCCTCTCGTAAAACTCGGTTTGCGGGATGGTCGGCGGTGTTCGCGGCTCCGCTGCTGCTGGTGACCGCCGCCTGGGCGCACCGCATCATCACATCAATTGCCCATGCTCGCTTCTTTAATCTCGCTGGCGCGGTGGCTTCGTCAAAATCCCGTTGCGAGTCGATTAGCGATTGTCGACAATCTTCGACTTCTTTCTCGAGATCACTAGCCGCTTTCGTAAGGAACGACAATCCACGCTTCTGACCGTTATCGCGGACAATGTCGATCCCTGCCATCGCGCAGCCGATTGCAAAATGCCCCTGGAGGGTGATGTTAAATGCGTCGTTTGCCTTGATCCAATCCTTGTCTTGGATGAACGCGACCCTACTATTGGGAAGGAAGTAGCCGTCTAGTTGGGCGGTGACGGTGCTAGCGGCTTCCATTGACGCCAATTTCATTGGTTTCGAAAGTGCTTGACCCTTTACGTTTTTGAGAGGAACGATACCGAATAGGGATTGACCATTTTGAAGAGTCGCACCGATGATGTATTCGTTAAAGAATCCTTTGCCCGTGATCCAGGGGACGAAGCCATCGATGCGGAATCCGCCATCTACAAGTGTTGCTCGGCAGATCGGGTTTCCTGCGCGTCGGAGTTGGCTAAAGCCGAGCCCGACCGTTTTGGCGTCGTGCATGTGAGGCAGATATGCCTTCTTTAGTGCGTCGCCACCTTGTTTGTTGATGAGGCTAACCGCCGACTGGTGCTGAGTCTGTAGGAAAGCGAGGGCGCCGGAATATCGGGCGATTTCTTCTTGGAATCGCCGGAATTCAGACTCGGACATCGCAGGTCCTCCAAATTCGGCAGGACGCTTGAGGGCAAGCAGTCCTCTTTCTTTCAGACCGTTGAAAGCGACGAGCATTGCCTTCGGGTCGTGATCGATGGCGTAGGCGTTCGGTTGAACCTCGTCGCGAAAGAACTGAATGGCTTCGTCCAGCATGGCTTAGCCTTCGAGTTTGGTGAAGTCGCCAGCTTTCAGCAAATAATTTGAAACCGCTTCAGCTAGTGTTAAACGTGCATACCGAACATCATGGTCTTCTGCCATCACCATTGTATTGTCGAAAAACGAATTAATCGGTCCGACGAGACTATGCAATCCGACCTTGAAGTCCTTACCCTCTTGAGCCTCAATGAGTGCTTTGCGAAGAGATTCGGCATCGTCGGAATCAAGTTTTTCGAGTCGAATGGTTTCAAACGAGCCAAATTCAAAATCCTTCTTCTTTGCAGCGGCAACAATATTAATCGGACGGCTAGCAGTTTGAACAAAAGTTTCGTTCGCTCGTAGCTCATCAACTAATTTGATTCTTTCAAGAACCAACGTCGGATTTGTTACGCCAGCGTGATTGTCTGGTATAGCTGCATTAATAACGTCATAACGGAACTCACTGAACAACGCCTCGTATCGACCTCGGAAAATGTTGCTAAGACTCTGTTCAGCTTTGAACTGATCAAGTTCAAATCCCTGGATTTTATAGATGCCGATTGCTGCAGCTAAAAGATTTGAGTAGGCCGGAAGATCGCCGGGCCAATTTTCTGATACACGAATCAAGGTGGTTACGGCTTTCCTTAAACCAAATGGGTCCGACGAACCACTTGGCTCAAGCCCAAGTCCAAGGTAACCCGCCAGTTTGTCAATCTGATCGGCAATGACTAGGCATCCGGCAACCTTTTGATCATCCGATGTTAAGGGCGAGCTTGGGGTTCGATATTGGTTTTCAAGGGCGACAGCAACCGCTTCGTATTTGCCTGTAGCCCGAGCATATTCGGCTCCAATAACTCCTTGCAAAGAACTAAGCTCACTGACCAAGCCCGTTGCGAGATCGGCTTTTGCATAGAGCCCAGCTTCATTAGCAAGTTCAGAATTCACACCAACTTTTTCGGCGATCATGCCAGCAAGTTCTGACAACCGATCCGCGCGCTGTCGCACTGTGCCAAGCTGTGCCTGGAACAGCATGTCCTTAGTCTTCTCAAGAAAGTCGTCCAGCGTCAGTTTTTGGTCTTGCTCGTAGAAGAATCGGGCGTCGTTGAATCGGGCGCCGAGGACCCACTCGCAGCCGCGAGCGACCGTTTCATCTTCGCCTGAGTTACGGATAAAGACGAAGGAGTTGGTCAGTTTTCCTTCGGTATCGCGAACTGGGAACATGCGTTCGTGCTTTGCCATCGCGGTTACGAGAACAGGTTCAGGGAGTTCAAGGTATGACTCTGGGAAGGTTCCACATATGGCGGTTGGCCATTCGCAGAGGAACGTGTTTTCGTCAAGCAGTTCGTCGGATATCTCCGGAGCTCCGTTGGCAACCGCGAGGGTTTGCTTGAGGATCTTGTCCTTCCGCATTTCCATAACCGGCTCGACAAAATTGTTCCGTAGCTTTGTGGTCAACTCTTCGAGGTTCTTCGCTTCGAACGGGTCAGGAGCGTAAAATCGGTGCCCTTGGCTGAGTAAAGCACTCGGAACATCCTCTACCGAAAATGGAACGACTTGTTCGTTAAATGCTGCGAGAATCCATCGGATTGGACGGGCGAACTTCGTCTTTGACGATCCCCATCGCATTGACTTTTCGAACTGCAAACCAAGGATGATTCCCGGGAGAATGTTCGAAAGAACGTCTGCTGTATCCTGACCGGGAATCTGTTTCGTTACCCAAACGTATTGGTCGTCCTTTCGCAGGTCGGCGACGGTAATTCCTTGCGATTTGCAGAAGCCGAGCAGGGCACCGGTTGGGTTGCCATCGGGATCAAAAGCCGCGGACAGTGATGGACCGCGTTGTTCCTTAACTGAGTCCTCTTGGCGAGCCTTCAGGTCGGGAAAGCTGACGATGAGGCGTCGGGGGGTTCCCATTGAGACGGGTTCCGAATTCTTGATTCCAAGGGCTTCGAGCTCCTTGGAGAGGCTTGCGGCCAGGTCGGTATACGCCTTTTCAACAAAAGACGCGGGTAATTCTTCACATCCGACTTCGAGCAAAAACTCTGGCATGGCGAACCTAAAGGATACCTTGGCAGATTCAAATTACCGATGGATTGAACACGGGAGCATGAACTTCGTTCAATCTATCACATGATTTTGTCGATTGCTTTAACGTTTTTGGCGAAAGTACCCGCTAGTGAAACAGTCACTTTCCAGGTTGACGGTCTATCTCGAACCGCCTTGGTTTTTCGACCTACCGCTGACATAAAGGGCAAAATGCCGGTCTACTTTGTCTTTCATGGCTTAGGGGGCAATGCTCTACAAGCATCGAAGCAATTTCATATTCAAGACCTAGATCCTGCTGCTCTCGTCATCTATGGCGAAGGCGTAAGGTCCAGTGCGATTGGAGGAAAACGTCGCCCAGGTCCGGCGAGTGCTGGCAGAGGCGCAAGTGGTTGGCAAATCGCTCCTGGTCAAAATGGTGATCGTGACATCCATTTTGTCAAAGAAATGCTGACTTGGGCAGATAAAAACGGCGCCGATGCGTCGAAGAGATATTGTATTGGGCATTCAAATGGGAGTGGGTTCGCGTGGGTTGTGCTGAAGGATATCGGCGAGAAGTTCACACGCTTTGTGGGCATGAATGGAGGAACTCTGTTGCCATTGAATGGTTCGCCTAAGAAGCCAGCGTTCTTGACCACCGGAACAACCGACCGGATCGTTTCATCTTCTTCGGTTCGGACTTTTGCGGAAAAATTGGCCGAGTACAACGGCTGCGGAGATGGAACTGGTAGTCCAGTGAAGACGTTTTCGGGAAGTGCCCCGGTGTATTTGTATGAGTACGACGGCGGTCATATGCCGCCGGATGATGCGTATGATAAGGCGGTTAGGTTTTGTAAGACCGGAAAGCCAAACTAATGCAAGCCGTGGCACTGATACGCGGATTGAGGTACGAAAGTAGCTTATTAGAGTTGCATTGATTTACCCGTTACACCGATAAACTCATCTTCGGTAATTGGGGGTGCAAAAAAATGATCGTGTATAGGTGCCACCTTTAGCA
Organism: Armatimonadota bacterium; assembly: GCA_043770615.1. GTDB lineage: Bacteria > Armatimonadota > Fimbriimonadia > Fimbriimonadales > Fimbriimonadaceae > Fimbriimonas. The sequence continues at coordinate 17,078 of JAYVHY010000223.1, forward strand.
ACTGTAATACGCCAGTTGATACGCACCCATTAATCCCGCTTCGTCATCAAACGGAGTAGGTTTACAGCCGCTTTCCTCAAGTATTGGACGAAGCCATTCGGAAAGACCAACCGAACCGCAAACCACGATCTCGTCCGGGAAATACGACTTCCGCAGGTAGTCCACCGCAAATTGAAATGCCTCTATCGCCGCCGTCTGGTTCGCCAATGAAGGATTTTCGGTCAGTGCTGCTCCGCCTAACACTTCCTCGATCGTTTTGCCGTTAGCCATATACAAATCGTTGATCCGAAGATATTCACCTTTTTGACCACACAGGATCTTTCCTTCAGAAACGAATCCTGCTCCTACTCCGGTCCCCAGCGCAAGAGTTGCAACTCGCTTACCGGCCATCGAAGGATGGCAATAATGCCCCCATGCCGTTGCCAAACCGTCGTTCATGGTTACCGTCGGAATTCCGAAGATCTCTGAGTTGAAGACAGACCCTTGGTGGTCAGGAATGATATCCTTTGCTTCCCAAACTTCGCCGGTTGCTGGATCAACCGTTCCGCCCGTTCCGATCCCAAGTCGATCAACTTTACAAGACTTAATTTGTTCCTTTATCCATTCGATACGTTCTTGCCGTCCATCAGGGCGGGAGACCTTTCGAACATCTTTGAGTTCTCCTTGTTCAAACAAGCCAAATCGAATCCATGTGCCGCCGAGATCAACGGCGCCGACCTTATCGTAGGCTCGGCTCGGAGGGGTTAATGCTCGGGTTTGCTTGACCGGATCATTGATCGCCCCGCCGATGACAGCGCCTTTTGCCCCGATTCGTAGCGCGGCTTCGACTTGCCATCGCTGGGTAAACCGACCTTCGGCAATCACGAATGCACCGGTCGAGACGGCGTAACGAATGAGGTCAAAGTCGGGACCATCGGTCATCGGTCGAGCCTTGGTGTATCCGGCTAATGTGGTGCTAATGATGTTCGCGTGACAACTGACGGCATTGTCAATTGCTTCCTCCGAGTCGCAGTCGGCCATCGCAAGGCGTCCTTGACTTTGAATGAGACCAACGAGATCGTAGAAGGATGAACCATCCGGTCGTGGTTCCGGACTGGCATCGAGAGCAATGATGTCGCATTCAAGCGCGAGTAATCGCTTGACTTCGTGCCGGGTTGGGGTGATGTAGATGTCGGAGTTGGGATGCGTTTTCTTGATGAGACCAATAACCGGAACGGTTAGCTTGGCTTTGATGAACCGGATATTTTCGGCTCCCTGAAGTCGAATCACTTCGACACCTTGGTCGATCGATGCCTGCGCAAGCTGAAGGAGAGTCTCGGGGTAGTCCACGGCCGATCGGTCGGAAGCCTGGACCGACGCGATGACGGGATAGTCCTTGAGCATTGCAAGCAAGTTAGAAAGCATGTGCCATTAGTATGGAACCAAGAAGCTTTCAGCTGCTAGCCAAGAAGCTACTAGCAAAGACGTAATCCCTCTTGCAGAAGGCTGAAAGCTGAAGCCAGAAAGCTATTCAAGAGGTACCCTGGTACTCGTGAGTGTTGTTCGCGTTATCGCGCTGGGTGGAGTTGGAGAAATTGGAAAGAACTGTAGTATTGTCGAGCAAGGAGATGACATTATCGTCATTGACTGCGGACTTTCATTCCCAAATGAAGAAATGTACGGCATCGACATCGTGGTGCCCGACTTTACTTATCTGATTGAAAACAAAGATAAAGTCCGAGGAATTTTCCTCACCCACGCCCACGAGGACCATGTTGGCGGTCTGCCCCACCTTCTTCGCGACATCAACGCTCCGATTTATTGCACCGAATTCACCCATGCCCTGATTCGGCATAAGATGGACGAGCGGCTCCCGACAAAAAAGCTTGACTACAAGATCACCGCTCCGGGTGACAAAGTTAAAGTCGGCTCGATGGAAGTCGAATTCATCCGAGTCACTCACTCTATTCCGGAGAACTGCTCGGTAGCAATAAATACCGAACATGGCTATGTGCTCTTTACGGGCGACTTTAAGTTTGACTTCACGCCCATTGACGGCAAACTAACTGACCTCAAGCGATTTGGAGAAATTGGTGACGAGGGAGTTGTCCTGTTGCTGTCTGACTCAACCAACGTTGAGCGTCCAGGCTGGGGACCAAGCGAGCGAATCGTTGCGGAAGGGCTCAAGAAAGTCTTCAATGATGCAACTGGAAGGGTTTTGCTTACCACTTTCGCTTCTAACATCCATCGAATGCAGCAGGTTTATCAAGTTGCTGCCGAGACGGGCAGAAAAGTCGCCGTTGTTGGTCGTTCGATGGAACGCAACCTTGAAATCTGTCGAAGCCTTGGCTACGTAACGATTCCAAAGGGTACTGACATAACCTTGGATGATGCGAAAAACCTTCCTCCTAATCAAGTTGCGATTTTGACCACCGGTTCCCAGGGCGAGCCCCTGAGCGCATTGGTTCAAATGAGCAAAGGCGAATACGGTCGCTTGCAAATCAGGGAAGGCGACACGTTGATCTATTCAGCAAGGCCGATTCCTGGTAACGAAGGCGCAATCTGGCGAACCATCAACCGCTTGTTCAAACAAGGCTGTAAAGTCATTTACGATTCGCCGTTCCCAATCCACGTCAGTGGTCATGCGTATCAGGAAGAGTTGAAGATGATGATCAACTTGACCAAGCCGTTTTACATTGCTCCGGTCCATGGCGAACCGCGACACCAATTCATGTATGGCAATATCGCACGAGATATGGGATATCCAGATCACCGAATTTTTACTTTGGAAGCCGGCATTCCGCTAGAAATGGACGAGAAGAGCGCGCGACTTGGTAAAGAAGTTCCTACCGGACGAATCCTCATCGATAACAGCGGTACACCGGGCGTGACTGAGGAAGTTATTCGGGATCGCTTTAATGTTGCCAATGACGGGGTTGTCATCCTTTCTATCGCCGTAGACACGACCCACGGCGAAATTGTTGGAGATCCGACGGTTATGTCACGTGGCTTCCACGGTCCAAAGGGATTATTGGACGATGCTCAGGACATCATGATCGATGCCTTGGCGTCGCTGAGTAGTGAAGAAATCAAGGACTTGAATCGAATCAAGCAAGATTCGGTTACCATTGTTCGCAAGTTCATGGCGAAACGCGGGAAACTTAGACCGTTGATTGTGGCTTCGGTGATCGAAGTATAAGAAATGTAGGCAATTTTTAGGTCATAAGCACTAAACCCTGGGGCTTCTGGAACGTTATACCAATTATCTCTGTAAGGGATATTGATATGAACGGAACAGAACTGAGACAAATAGAAGACTTCTTGAAGACTCAAGATGGCATTCTCAATGCGATCGTCAGTTTTGAGAGAGAAGAACTGAAGGTACAAGTGACGGTACCTCAGACGAGCACGCTTTCTGAGAACTCGATCATCAATCGATGCGAAGAAGGGCTAGGAGTGAGCCCAGATAGGATCCTCCTCATGACGCCAAGACCAAATCGGGTCTTTGCCAGAACGGCTTGAATGCCTGTTGAAAAACACTAGGTAAGACCTAAAAAGAAGCCCTATTCAAAGTTGAATAGGGCTTTTTGATTTCTGAATTAGCTGGCGAAGCTTAATCTGCGTCTTCGTCTTCATCAATGACTGGCTCTGCTTCACCGTCAATTGACTTGCCAGGATTCTTCAATCCGGCATCAAGGTTTACGAACGCAATGTTCTTGAGTTGCCGGTTAGGGCAGTTGTTACAAACAAATTCGACTTGCGCAGACTTAAGCCAGTCTGGCACTTTTTCAATCGGCTT
>JAYVHY010000224.1:0-20840 GCA_043770615.1 Armatimonadota bacterium
GCAGGATTTGACTTCGTTGGTTGGTCCCTTCCATTCGCGTATTTCGCCACCGATCAGGTATCTGTTTCCGTTGACTACTTCGGGGACTGGTCGTCCGTCAGATTGCCAATTGAGGGGATCGGTTGCCGAAAGTGAAGCGGTGGGCATGCTCAATAGCCTACCCACCGCGATCAAGTTCTAGAACTTGAATTGGACTCTAAATGTCATGGTTTTGTAGGATGTTTGTCCCATTGGGTTAGTTGGGTTCTTGTTCCAATCAGCTGCGAAAGAAACTCTTAAAAACGAGTTGACATCCTTTGCAAATCCGACACCGTAAAGAGTTTGGACTTTACCGCCAAGGTCTCGATTTCGATTAAAGGTTTCGTAACGCAAAACAGCCGTATCGGTGTCGTTGAGCTTGTAGTCCACGTTGACATGACCTCCCGAAACTTTGTTGGCGGTTGCTACCGTTGCCAGAGGCACACGATCCTTACCGATCATGTACTCGCTTCGAATATCTAGCTTCGAACCGGCAGGATGATAGCGAAGATCGGCGTACATGAAGTTTCGATCCGTTTGTGCTAGGTTTATTGCTCCCGCAGAATATGACGGTCGATTGCCCGACATCGCCGAAAAGCCGATATCCCACGCTCCATATCGTCCTTTAACACCGTATACGGGCATGACTTCTCCTTTGGTTGGAGAGTCGGACTGCTCGGCATCACCGATGGTCAAAGAATCGAAAAGTCCGACGAACCAGTAGGTACCTTCATCTCCATTCTGGAACATGAGCCCTTTGCTGACTTCACTATTGAAAAAAGTCTGCTCATATGTAGATCGCTCGGGCCAAATTCGGTTACCGCTCGAATAATTGATCTCGTATCCCATCGGCATTTGTTGAGCTCCGACGGTGTAGGTTGGACCCGATTTTGCTTTAAACGTGTTTGGCTTGTATTGAATGAAGGCTTGACGTACCTGGGCAGTGGAGTTGTTGTTACCGGAAGCAAATTCGACGCTCAGACGTCCCATCGTCTTTTCGTCACCCATGTAGTTGTAGTTCAGACGGGTTCGACGATTGCGGAAAAAACCGCTGTTTTTGGTTGCTTGATCGGTGGAAAAATATTGCTGCTGGATGTAACCGCTGAGCCAACCGAAATTGGTTTTGTCGGTGTTCTTTTGGGGCTCCAAAGTCAGGGGCTTGACAACTTCGTTCGAACCATCGAACGAAAGACCGATACAAACGAGGCTAAGTGCCATCAAAGACAGAATTCCTTTCATCGAACGTGAATCGTACCGAATTATTAATAATAATCTGTTAACAATGTTAATAACTTTTCTTTAACGATTCCACCAAATTCCCTTTCAAAACTCTAACCCGCAAACTGCCCCTAGGGCAAAACGAAATCCAAGAGAGAGCACCATAACTTGGCATCTACCTCCCCCGCCATAATAGTAATCGTGTGCCTTCGTTACCAATGGGAATACGACCAGATGGATCGTGACGACATCGAATTTGCCACCGCGATCGGCGGAATAGATGGCGGCAATGGCACCGAACAAGCTACGGGCGAACAAGATGCCTTTCCCGCCTCCGTAACCCCAATCATCATCCTCGAAGAGGGCAACCGCAGGGTCGTGCCATCCTACTTCGGTCTCACTCCGTCTTGGGCAAAAGACCCCAGTTTTGGTAAGAAGTATGCCTACAACAGCCGAAGCGAAACGATCATGGAAAAGCCTACTTTCCGTCAAGCGTTCCAGTTCCGGCGGTGCCTGGTACGCGTTATCTCCTTTAAAGAGAACCTTGGCAAATATCGATGGCTCAAAGTGAACCACGTAGACCCCGATCAGCGGCTCTATATTGCCGGACTGTTCGAGATGCCGAATCAGCACATCCAAACCCGCTCACACTGCTTGGTAACCACTACGCCAAATAGCTTGATTGAGCCGTATCACGACCGAATGCCGGTTATTCTATCAGAAGCCGAGCAACAAATCTGGCTTAACCCAACAACCAAATCGCATGACGCCCTCGCTCTGCTCAAACCGTGTGAACCAAGCTGGCTAACTTACGAAGAAATAGAAGAACGCCCCAACCGATCCAAAAATAAGTATCTCGACTTTGGTGACGACTAACTATGGTTCGCGGGCAGCTTGTGGGTTGGTAATTGTGTTGCAATTAGGGTTTGAAAGGGTCTTTTTGACCTCCACGGCGCCGTGACCTAGAAGCTTTTAGATTGAACTTGGCGTGGCGGCGGAGGTATCCGGCTACGAGTTTTTCTTCAGTCCGACACAATGACCCACCCACAGCTTGAATGCCAAAAAAACCGATGGTTACGGTTCCTTGGTAAGGCGGAGGAGATGGCAAGGGCGTTCGCCTTGGAGCGTTGCAGCGAGAAACATTGAACGAGATAATATCGATTGACGGTTCGCAAGCTCATGGGCTTCCTCGACAAGCAAGGGTGATTTGGTTCGTTCCGCTAACTCGTTCCCAACCGAGGCAAACTTCTTTTCTTTCATTCGCACTTGTACTCCCTCTGGCGAATGTGGTGATGGTTTGGTGAACTCTTCCCGCCATAATGAACTAGTGAACGTTCCTCCCGTCGAAGATTTGACGCCTAGTCAAATTGTTGCCGAACTCGACAAATACATTATTGGGCAGACTGCAGCCAAGCGAGCGATTGCCGTCGCTTTGCGGAACCGCTATCGGCGTCAACAGCTTCCGGAGGCGGAAAGAAATGACGTTCAACCGAAGAACATTTTGATGATCGGACCTACGGGCGTAGGTAAGACTGAGATCGCCAGGCGATTGGCACAAATGGCACGAGCTCCGTTTGTGAAAGTTGAAGCTACGAAGTTCACCGAAGTTGGCTATGTTGGACGGGATGTTGAATCCATTATTCGGGAGTTGGTTGCGACCGCGGTTCGACTCGTCGAAAAGGAGCGAATGGAAGCGGTCAAGGTTGATGCCGAAAAGTATGCAATTGACCGAATAATCGACTTACTCGACAATGAACTGAATCCTACTACTTTCTATCCCGACGAAGACGAAATCATTGACTGGGAAAAGCGAGCGGCGGATGATCTGGCTAGGAAGGAGAATGTTCGAGCAGAGCTGGAAGCCGGTGGACACCGCGATGCGATGATCGAATTCGATGTTGAAGAACCATCGAATCCGTTTTTGCAAGTGTTCACTCCGGGCGGAATGGAGGAGATGGGCTTTGACATGAATCAGCTCACGAACCCATTTGGTAACAAGCGGGTGATGCGAAAGGCGTCGGTTTCCGAAGCGATGAACATCTTGATCGATGAAGAAGCGGGCAAACTGATTGATCGCCACAGCGTTCACCGAGAGGCGGTCATGCGAGCTGAGCAAACTGGAATCGTCTTTATTGACGAAATTGACAAAGTAGCGGGAAAGAATGGCGGAAGTGGGCCAGATGTCAGCCGAGAGGGCGTTCAGCGCGACCTTTTACCAATTATCGAAGGTTCGACGGTTCAAACCAAGTTTGGACCCGTCAATACGGAGCACATTTTGTTTGTTGCGGCAGGAGCGTTTCATATGTCGAAACCGAGCGATTTGATTCCTGAACTTCAGGGGCGGTTGCCTATTCGAGTTATGTTGGAGTCCCTCAATGGGGCTGACTTCACCCGAATCTTGACCGAGCCAAAGAATGCGTTGATCCGACAGTATCAAAGCCTGCTGAAAGTAGAAGGCGTCAATGTCGAGTTTACGAAAGATGCGATTGAAGAAATTGCAAGACTGGCTGAACAAGTGAATAAAACGACCGATAATATTGGTGCTCGTCGGTTACAGACGATGATGGAGATTCTGTTGCATGAAGTCCTGTTTGATGCTCCAGAAAAAGCTCCGAAGCAAGTGACTTTTGATGGCGCAAGCGTCAGAGCCATGCTTGAGGACTTCGTAGCGAACCTAGAACGAGCGAAACTCATGGTGTAACGATGGTCAAACCACTCGCCGCAATTGCAACAGTCTTTGTTTTCACTCAGTTTTCCCTTGCCCAGTCGCCGTTTTGGACCGAGGCAGAAAAGACTCACATCAAGTCGTACTGGATGGAGCCAGGTCGATATTCGGTGGCTCCTTCGGATAAATACGCCGTCCGATTGACGGTCGTAGGATCGAAGTGGTTTTGGGACTATAATCGAGCCCGAGGGCTGGGAAAAACGCCTCCAGGTCAAGTTCCGGCTCCAAATTCTGACGAGGAAGTAGTTTGGGAGAAGTGGCTGAACGCTAAGGTTGCTCGTGATCGATACCTTGCTGCTTGCGCCGCAGAAACCTTGAACGCCAAGAGCCAGAATCGCTTGCCCAAGTATCCGACTGAGGTGTTAGAGCCGTCGCCGGTAGATCCGGTTTTGGTTTCCAAGTTTGGCATGCCGCCGGTGTTTGCCGCGAATGTTTTGCCAAACAAGATTTCCGTACGGTTTGACGACATTACGTTGACCTATTCGGACAACGTGGACATGCGACCCCGATACGCCTACTTCCGCTTTGATACCGGGGTGAACTCTGAGGGGCAGTCGATTAAGACGATTCCTAGTAATGAGCTAGATGGCATTCTGAAGGACTGTGGTTACGACGAGTCCGACACGAAAGTGTTTAAGTCGATCTCTATCCTCGAGGGTGGATTTGACTCAATCAATACTTACGATACGGGCTATGTTTCAGTTGGATTTATCCAGTTTGCTTCTCTCAAAGAAGGGGGCGGGTCGCTTGGTCGAGCCTTGCTCAACTATAAAACTGAAGATCCGAAGGGATTTCAAACTGACTTTCACCAATTTGGAATTGAAGTCACTGCGGACGAAAAACTGGTCGCCCTAGACTTAATCAGCAAAGAAGAGAAAGTTGGTCCAGACGCCAATAATCAGATTATTGCGGATAAGCGATTGATCGCTGCGTTTCAGCGAGCGGGAAAGTACCGATCTTTCCGAACTAGTCAGTTGAAGTCAGCGAAGCAAGTGTATTGGCCGATGAACGATAAAGTAACGGTCACGATTGGCTCGAACAAGATCGTTCGTCCGCTTTCGGATTTCGTTAAGTCTGAAGCTGGCAAGGCGGTGTTTTTGGATCGAAAGGTCAATACCGGAAACATCGGGGGAACCAGTGCGGCATTGCAAGCGATTGCCGATGCCGCGAAGGTTGAAAGCTTTGAGGACTTGGCGAAGTATGAGGCGCTGTTGATAAAGTGTATGTTCTACCGGTTTGATCCAATGAAATCGGATGAACTGAGTAAGCCTGAGCCGTGCGAGATGTTCCAAAGCGTTTTGCGTCGGTTTGGGCGGGACTGATTTTTTCGTTTCGCGGGATCTTACGGGATTGGACGCCGACGGGTGACCCGGTATTTTAGGTTCTATTGGTAGGGATTTGAATCTGAATTCTTTGCAACATAACTTTTCGTTATTGACAAAAATCATCCACCTCGTCAAGCTAATCATCTTTTCTATTGACTCTCTTTGGAATGATTTCGCTTGCCACCCTCTTCAAAACGTGCCCTTGAGGCACCTTTTGAAAAGGACTCTTCCTATCTAGAAACTGTCGCATGGGTGAAACAGGGCAAGATTTCTTTAGCATCGGGAAACGATTTTCGCCTTGGATTCATTCCGTACTCCTGAGCGGGGAGCGAAAATCAGCATTCCCGGTGCATCCATTCCGAGCTATTCGCATCCGTGCGACAGTTTCATCTAGTGAGGAGATTTCGGCTGTCAGTTTCGATGTCGCCTTGGGCGGGACTGTTTTTTTTTGGGTGTCTGAAAATTGATTGATTCAGTGTCAGTTTCGATATTGGTTTCAGGATTCAAAGAATCATCCACCTCGTCAAGCTCATCATCAGTTTCTATTGATTCTTTTGGGAATGATGTCGCTTGCCACCCTCTTCAAAACGTGCCCTTGTGGCACCTTTTGAAAAGGACTCTTCCTATCTAAGGAGGAGATCTTGGCTGTCAGTTTCGATGTCGGTTTGAACCTGAATTCTGAATTTTTCGATTTTCGCACTCATTAATAAAAGTGATTGGTCAAGAACATCAATTTAGATGGATTAATAATCTACTCTCCCAATTCACTCGTACCTCGCTCATTGGCTCCTCTGTCAAGGGTGGCTTCTTTGGTTGGTCGGTAATCGAGTGTATTGCGTCGGTTTGGACGAGACTAATGACTTTGACCTTGAAAACCAACAATTGAAACATGGTGTTGGCGCAACGAGAACTGTCAAGAAACTTCATGGTTGTCACGTGTCTGATTGTTTCGAGCGTTTCTGTTGGAGGTTATTTTGAACTTCACCCACCAGTAAGAAACAACTGCTGTGGACCTGCTGACTCTTGCATCGCAAACTTAAAACAAATTGACGATGCGAAAAAGCAATGGGCGGAAGACAACAAGAAGGGAGTTGGAGCATACATCTCGTATGCAGACTTGATAGGTCCAACCCTCTACATAAAGGCTCGACCGAATTGCTCGAAGGGTGGAAAATACGTGGTGGGCAGGATCGGAACCACGCCAAGTTGCACCCATCACGGACTTTTACCCGTACAGCTCTGAGAATTTAGAACTATGAGCCACAAAACACTTCATCGAACCAAGAAAAAACCAACGATAATCGACGTACTCGTAATTGTTCTATTGCTCGGACTCCTTCTAGCGGTCGCCGTACCTAAATACCTTAACATACCAAAACCGTATAATCAGACCCGTAGTAGTTGCATCGCCAACCTGAAAGTGCTTGACTCTGCCAAAGAGCAATGGGCGATGGACAACAAAAAAGCGCCTGGTGCTGTCGTCCGATTCAAGGACTTGGTAGGTCTTGATTTGTACATTAAATCGGAGCCGGTATGCCCTAAGGGGGGATATTATGTTGTTGGGTCGATTGGGACTAACCCAACTTGCTCAATCGAGGGACATGCGATACCTTAGGAATACTGAATCCTAATCCTTGTCCACGCTTCTTGAAGTCGCCTCCCACTGGCTGAAGTTCTCGCGAACACTTTCCAGATTCACCATGGCTCTGTCGTAAGCGTCGCTGCCAAGTAACAATCGCAGCGGAGGGTTTGGATGCTCGGCAATATCGATCATCGATCTCACCGCTTTAAGCGGATCGCCCGGTTGATTGCCCGCGAAGGTGTCGAAGAATTCTAGGGTCTTACCCACCGTCTCGGCATAGTCCTCGATTTCGTTGGCGATTCGGCGGTAGTTGTGCCCGTAAAAGTTTGTGTGAAAGCTGCCAGGCTCGATGAGAATAGTTCGGATACCTAACGGTTTTAGTTCTGCCGCTAGTGATTCAGTCAAGCCTTCGAGGGCAAACTTTGAGGAGCCATAGACCCCGCTTCCGGGAAAGGACATCCATCCGGCGATGCTAGAGATGTTTAAAATGGTTCCATACTTTCGTGCCCTCATGGATGGTAAGGCAGCTTTGAGGACATTGAGGACGCCAAAAACATTTGTCTCGAACTGTTGACGAACAGTTTCCATCGGAACTTCTTCGAGTGAGCCATAGACCCCGAATCCCGCGTTGTTGACTAAGACATCGATTTGCCCATAGGTGTCAAGTGCCATTTTGACCGCGCTACAACACTGATCGGTATCTGTGACATCCAATTGGGGAAGCAAGATTTGGTCGCCAAAGGTTTGGCAAAGAGCTTCTAGCGTTGCCGGATCGCGCGAGGTGGCGACAACCGCTTCTCCGCGATCTAAGAGTTCATCAACCAGCATCCGACCGAAGCCGGTAGAGGAACCCGTAATAAACCAAACTTTTCCCGCCATTTACCAAGGCAGTTTAGCGTGCATATGGAAGAATCCGCCAGTTGGACCATCTTCGGGCAATGTTGCGAGCCAAACATTGGTCTTGGCTCCGTCCTCAATTTCCATCAAGGCACCGACTCCGCCGAGGTCAGTTTTGACCCAGCCAGGGTGCCCCGAATTCACTTTGACCTTGGTGTCCTTCAGGTCAAATGCGAGCACGGTCGTAAATGCGTTTAGAGCGGCTTTGGAGGCATTATAGCCCAGCGCTCGCCATTCGCCAAGGGGGCTCTTTGGGTCGCTGTTCATAGTTAGTGAGGCAAGGATTGAGCTTACGTTGACGATTCTTCCTGCCTCCGACTTTAGGATCAAAGGAATTAGTTTTTGAGTCAATTCAATTTGAGCAAAAAAGTTAACATCGAACGATGAACGAACTTTGTCGATTGGCACTAAGGATGGCTTTTCGCCAAAATCGAAGATCGCACCGGCATTGTTGACGAGGACATCGAGATGACCATCGGTTGAATCAATCAAATCTGCAACCGATGAAAATGTTGAGGAATCGTCCATATCGACGTGAACGGCAACGGCATCAATTCCTTGTGATCTTAAGTCAGCCGCGGCTGCATCACCCTTAGCGGTGTCTCTCGAACCGACATAAACCTTAAATCCTAATGCGCCTAACTGGCGTGCAGTCTCTAAGCCAATTCCCTTGTTTGCTCCCGATATCAATGCATTCTTGCTCATCAACGTGTTCTACGCGCATTGCCTTCTCTTCTTTCCGCTTATGGCCCATGAAATCGTCCAAAATGATCGTGTACTGGAATAAACGATGGTTAAGACTTCCGTTCTCTTTGTTTGTCTCGGAAACATTTGTCGGAGTCCGATGGCTGAATCCATCTTTCGACATAAGGTTGAGCTGGCTGGACTAAGCGATCAATTCTTGATTGAATCAGCGGGAACCGGAGATTGGCATGTTGGTGATTACCCTGACCCGAGAACTCTTCACGTGCTTCGTCAGAACGGGATATCTGAATACAGTCGAGCAAGGCAAGTTTCGTCCTCAGATTTTGAGAGGTTTGACTATATTATCGCGATGGACTTGGCTAATGTTCGCGACCTTCACAATTGGAAGGGTTCGGTGTCGGAGCGAGTTTCATTGATGTCTCATTGGAACGAACATGCGACCCTGATTGAAGTGCCGGATCCTTACTACGGAGACGCTAATGGGTTTGACGTTGTCTTCGAAATTCTTGACGAATCAACTGCTACTTTGTTAACGAAGCTAAAGAAACGATAAATTTTCCGAACGAAAACCCGCCTTGCGGCGTTCTAATTGTTAATCCATGACAATAGTGCCGCTGGTTGTAGGATATTTTGCGATTCAATGGAACCGTGCCAACTTCCTTGGCAAGTCTCCTGAACAGATCGTGGCGATGGGTCGCCAGCGATGGTCGGACTTGTACAGTAAGAAGTTCGGACAGAGCACCCACGAGGTCTGTAACGCCGAAGAAAAGTATGGCATTGCCCTTATGAATCTTAACGACCGAGCGATCACAAGGCTTCCCAAGGCACGTCAAGTTTGGCTAACAGAGATTCGGAAGTCGACGCGAGAATATGCCACGGAAGCTCACCAGATTGGGGCAATTGTGAGCGGCGGTGGATCGATGTGGCAGACCTTTAATGCGACGATATTGCCGGATGTTGAAGAGACGATTGCGGACTGCATCGTAGACAAGCCGATGCCGACGGTCAAGATCAAGTCGTTTGAATCGGACCTGCAGGAGCTCGACAAAGTGATCAATCAATTTAGAGGAGAGGGTCGAACCAGTAGTGCTGAATATCAGGAAATTGCCAAACATCGAACGATTCTTGCTTCGAAACAGAGTGCGTTGGTAGGCTTGCTATCGCACGGGCGGCAAACGGACGCGACTCGGTTTCAGCTGTACATGCACCGAAAAATTGCCGTTGCTCGCGGCGATAATTTGTCTGAATAGTGGCTGATTGCCGCACATTATTTCGTAAAATTCGTTAAAGTAAGCATATGACTATGCGTCGGTTCTTGCCGTTTATTTTTGCGGCTTTTGTTACTGCCACCACATTTGCTCAGGATCTCACCTCCGAGCAAAAGCAAAACGTCCTTAAATCCCTCGAAGATACGTTGACAACCAGTGCATTTGTGCCGGGAATTGACTTTAAGAAATGGAACGAATACTTGGAGAAAAAAAAGGAAGACATCGACAAAGATAAGGATGTTGCGGCGTTTACGAGAACGGTCAACCAAGCTTTGCGCGATTTTGGTATCAGTCACTGTCGACTTCAGACTCCTCGGTCCACTTCGCAGCGTGGGAAAACAACAGCAATTGGCTCGGGCTTTATGGGAACTGTGGAGGAGAAAGGACTTCGAGTTCGAAGAGTCATTGATGGTAGTCCGGCAAAGACGGCGGGAATTGAAGAGAAGGACTTGATCATCAAAGTCAATGGTGAGATGCCTACGAAAGCCGATGCGGTCGAAGGCGAGAAGGGCGCGAAGTTTAAGCTCGAAATTGAGAAAGCTGACGGCTCGACAAAATCGGTTGAAGTTGAGTTGAGTGAGTATTCGACGGTCCGAAAGGAAACCCTCACTTGGGAAGGAGACGATACCGCCGTGCTTCGAATCTACACTTTTTCGGCGGGATATGGCCGAGAGAACATTGAAGCATTGGTCACTGAAGCCTCGAAAAAGGCGAAGTTCCTCATTCTCGACCTCAGATCCAATGGTGGTGGCGCGGTTAATAATTTGAATCACCTGTTGTCGCTCTTGCTGCCTGAAGGAACGCCATACGGAACATTTGTTAGCCGAAGGGTTGCGGAAGACTACGCGAAGGAGAAGCCCGGGGCTCCGATGACTCCGGAGGCGATTGCCGAGTGGACTCCGCGCAAGACAAAGACGAGGAAGCTTACTACTCCCCCTTTTGCGGGCAAAATGGCTGTGCTTTTGAATCGTGGTTCGGCTAGTGCCAGCGAAATCTGTGCCGCCGCGCTCAAGGAAACCGCCGACGCGAAGGTCATTGGGACACCATCGGCCGGGGCCGTGCTCAGCTCAGTATTTAAGAAGCTTGTCGAAGGCTTCAGTATCCAGTATCCGGTATCGGATTACATTACGATTAAGGGAGTTCGCCTTGAAGCCAACCCAATCAAGCCAGATGTCGAAGTGACAGCCGTTCGAAAAGAGGGTGAACCTGACCCGGTGATCGCCAAAGCAGTTGAAACCCTTCACGGCAAGAACTGACTTTTCCCATTGCGCCGTTGATAAAAAAAGGGCTCGATAGAATTTCTATCGAGCCCTCTTTTTTGTTTCAGGATTCTTGTCTAGTAAACGGAATCTGGGAAGTAGAAGTCCTTGGCGTTGGATGGATCAATCATCTCGATCTTGACATCAACGTCTTTGTGCTTAAAGTTCTTCAGGTCTTCTTTGCTTGTGGTCTTGAGTGCATTAACTGCTTCTTGCATTCCCTGAGCAATCATGGATGGCGGATAGGTGATGTTCCCTGGGAACATCGGATCGTTTTCCATGACTCGCTTAACAATGTCTTTCATTCCGGCACCGCCGAACATCCACATACCTTTGTCTCGACCTGCAGCCTTGAGAGCTTTTTCTGCACCTAGAGCCATGTCGTCGTCGCCAGCCCAAATTGCATCAACTTGCTTATGAGTGGTCAACATGGTTTGCATGACGTCTTGAGCTTTTTGCTGATTCCACATTCCGGTTTGACTGGCAAGGATTTTTAGGTCGGGATACTTTGCGAAAACTGCCTTGAACGCTTCGACTCGGTCGGTGTTGACCGTACAAGGAATGCCTTCAAGAACTAGGATACTTCCCTTTCCGTTTAGCTTCTTCGCCATGAATTCGGCGGACATGGTTCCAAACTTCTTGTTATCTCCAGCAACGAAAATATCTTCGAAGTGAGTCGTAAATCCTCGGTCAACGTTAACCAAGAAAATTCCTTGGTCTTTTAGTTTTTGAGCTGCCGGAGTTACGGGAGCGCTTTCGGTTGCGAGAATGACAACGGCATCCATTTTCTTGGTTCCCATTGCTTCGAGTTGAGTGATCTGCTTGGCAGGGGTATCGGCGGTTTGAATATCAAATTCGATTTCAGGGTGCTTCTTGGCTTCGTCTTCTGCCCAATACTTTACACCAGCGGTCCAACCGTGATCCGCCGCGGGAATTGAAACGCCGATCTTGAATTTCTTCTCGGTGTTGTTTGCAGTTGGTGTATTGCCAGGCGTTCCCTCGGTGTTGGTGCTGGATGATCCACTACAGCCGATTATCATGACGGCCGCAAGTGACGCGAGTCCGATCTTAAACATTGATTGAATCTTCATTGAATTTGCTCTTGATTTACTTTTGTGAACTGTTGCGTTGCAACAGAACTGCCATTAGGATGATAACACCTTTTACACAGCCCTGCCAATTCGAATCGATATTCTTGATTGCCAGCATGTTGTCAACAATGCCTAAAATCAGGACACCGATCACGGTCGATCCGATTTTTCCTCGTCCACCGGCAAGGCTCGTTCCACCTATAACAACGGCGGCGATGGCATCTAACTCGAAGTAAATGCCCTGGGTGGCGGGTGAAGCAGAGTTGTACTGAGAAGCAACACAGAGGGACGCGATACCGGTAATAAATCCCAAGATCACGAAACTCATCAGTTTTATTTGGTTGGTCTTGATTCCCGAATACTTGGAGGCTTGTTCGTTCGAACCGGTTGCGATGAGCCTTCGTCCAAAAACAGATTTGTTCAACACGAGCGCGGCGACAAAGCTTAGGGCAAAGAAAATAAGTATTGGCCAAACAATAATCAGGGGGCGACCGGAAGCTGACATGACTCCGGGAACGGGGAATCCTCCACTAGCAATCTTTTCAAACACCGGATTGGTCGTCGTAACTTGCCCGGCATTGGTAATCGCTAGCGCTAACGAACGGAAAGCGCCGAGCCCCGCCAATGTTGCCACAAATGGGGCGATTCTCCCAAAAGAAACCAGCATCCCGTTGATCATTCCAAGGATTCCGCCGCCGAGGACGGCAACCGCGAAAGCCATGGGAATGCTCTCGGATTTATTCAATGTTAAGAGACACAAGATTCCGAGCAAGCCGACCATGCTACCGACCGAAAGATCAATGCCACCGGCAATGATGACAATGGTCATACCGACGGCAATCATTCCCTTGGAGGCATTTTGCGAGAGAATATTTCGCAGGTTTTCGGAACCATAGAAGTCTCCCTTTAACCAAAATACATTGAAGGCAAAGAGCACGATTAGTGCAATTAAAGCGGCATATTGTTGAACAAATTTCTTCATGCGGCGGCTCCTCCTTGCACACCGGCGGCAAGGGACATGATTCCTACTTCTGTAATTTCTGCACCTGACAATTCACCCACAATACTTCCCTCTCTAAAAACTGCGACTCGATGGGCAAGCCCAATCAGCTCTGGCATTTCGCTGGATATGACAATCACAGCTAAACCTGAGGCGGCCAGCGAACCGATCAGGCGATACATTTCTGCTTTTGAGCCGACATCAATTCCTCGGGTCGGTTCGTCAAGGATGATGACTTTAGGCTTGGTCTCGAGCCACTTGGCAACCGAACACTTTTGTTGGTTCCCGCCGGACAGCGATGTCATTGGCAGGGAAGAATCTGATACCCGTATTTTCAGATCGTCGATCCATTTCTTGCCAACGGCATGACGCTTGGTGGCCGAATTCAAATCTCGCAAACAGGCAAGGCTAATATTCTCGTCAATGCTCATTGATACGACAAGCCCCTTGCCTTTCCGATCTTCGGAGACATAGGCGATACCGGCACTGAGCGCGTTGGCAAGGGTCAATTTTCCGATGGTTTGCCCGCCCACGGAAACAGAACCGGTTCCATTTCGAACTCCGAAGATTGCTTCGCATGACTCGGTTCTTCCGGCGCCAATGAGACCGGCAAACCCGAGAATCTCGCCTTCCTTAACGGAAAAGGAAACATCTTTTGCAAAACCAGGAACCGAGAGGTGGTCAACGGATAACGCGACGTCGTTTTTCGACGGGAACTTCTCGGGGAAAATGTCTTCGAGCTTTCGACCGACCATGAGGTTTGCCAAGTCTGATTCGGTGAGCCCGGTTGGATCTTGGTCAGCAACTTTGACGCCATCGCGAAGGACGACAATTCGAGAACAAATTCGTAAGACCTCGGGCAGCCGGTGGGAGACATAGAGGACGGCGACACCATCGGTTTGGAGCAGTCTAATGATCTCGAAGAGCTTCTCGGATTCCGGTTCGCTGAGCACGGCAGTCGGCTCATCAAAAATGATGAGATTGGCTTTTTTGGATAGCGCCTTGGCTATTTCAACTAATTGCTGCTCCGCGATCGAGAGTTCTTCACACAACGTGCCGGGGAGAAATTTCGCACCAACTTTCGCGAGGATTTCCGTCGCCCTTCGTTTGGTCTCCGCTCGATTGATAAACCCTGACCCGATTTCTTGACCAAGGAAGATATTGTCCTCGGCAGAGAGGGTGGGAATCAGGTTGAGCTCTTGGTGGACAATTTGAATGCCTACCTGAGAAGAGTCCCTAGTGTCCCGAAAGTGAACTCGAGAACCTTGCCATTCAATATGACCCACGGTTGGTTGAACGATGCCCGCCAATAGTTTCATTAGCGTGCTTTTTCCGGCTCCGTTTTCGCCAATCACGCCAATAACTTCCCCTTTCGATACTTCGAAATAAAATGGGCTTAGCGCAACAGTTGCTTCATATTCTTTTGACAGGCCAACGGTTTTGAGCACTGGGCATACCTTACCGTTGAAACCGACCGAATCTCAACCCAAAAGTGCATGTTTACCGCATCAAATTTTCACATTCATCCTACGGCTGAATCGTGACCGTCTTTGGTCCAACTATAAGCCCCCGAACTTCGGGAACGGTTACGGTAACGCCGTCCGGAACAACCAAGCTGGCTTTCCACGATTTTCCGTGCTTCTCGACGCGGGCATGAATCGGTCCTTTGCCGGTCGAGACATACCCTTCTGCCCATTCTAGGTCGACCAAATGCGGTTTGAATTCGAACTGGTATGGAGCCAAGGGAGTTAACCCAAGTATCTTGGTTTGTAGGTGAAGCACGGGATGGGCTGACCAAGCGTGGCAGTCGGAGCGACCCGGCTCGGGCATCTCCACCGTGGTTTTCAATCCGTTTTTGATCATGTCGCCCCATTGATCGCGGATGTTGGCGAGGATGAGATCAGGGCGACCTAACTTGGCGAAGGCCTCGTGTCGGTAGTGCTGGAAATAGTAAGTAGCTTTGGTAGCATCTCTTGTCTTTGAATACCACTTTTGCCCGGCAATCTGAAGTTCCCGGTCGTTTGTCAGGAGGGCCAGAGAGTGTTGTTGCTCGGCAACCGTTTTTGATCCTGGGGCATCGAGGAGGAGTCCCTCTTTGTTGAAATGCCTTTTGATTGCCTTTCGAAGTTGCTGAACCCAAGCTAAGATTGGGCGGTGCGACTGGTTATGACCATAGACGGTTTCAAGTTCGACTGCCGCCTCCAGAGCCAACAACAATTGCATGTTGATCACGATGCTGTGCGCATTTTTTCCGCCGGGAGGCACACCATCTGGCCAGGCGGAGACCCAATCGACAAAATTCCATTGATCGGGAGATTTGAGCAATCCAAACCCCGGAGAATGCTCATCACGATCGGTGAATTGCTCAAAGAATGACAATACGGCTCGGACGGCGGGTAGGAGTTGCCGTAAGAATGCTTTGTCGCCTCGCCAAAGATGCTGATCGTGAACCATTAATACCCACCAAATGGAGAAAGGGGGGATATATTGGCGAGTGCGGCACGGATACCGAGATTGGGTTAAGCCTCGGTAGCCAATTGACCAACGGTAAAGGTCAGTAGCCTTGGCGCACAGCCGATTGTCGTCGGTCATCGCCATCATGACGATCGACTCTATTCTAGAATCGCCCACGTATTGAAGCTGCTCGAAGTAGGGGCAGTCGTAAAAGGTTTCGTGGGCATCCATTTGAAGGGTACGAATACAGATGTTCACGATCTTGTTGATTGTCTCGTCTGAGCAATGAAAGGGCGGAGTTTGCGGTTCAATCGGATAATGGGTTTCTTCAAGTCGGAATCCGCCGAGGGTTAGAGCCTCATCTCCAGTTTCGACGTAAATCTCCATGTAGCGTCCGGCTAGCCACCAAGGGCAAGTGTAGTTTTCGACTTTGCCACCACCGGGCAATACTTCATCACCAAAGCCGAGAGCACGAGACCACATCATGACAAAATGACCACCATTGACTTCGTCTCGGTTGCCTCTTCCGCCGTCTTTGAAGTCCTTAATTAGGGCCTCTTGGAAGTTAATTCTGATCTTTGAACCTTTTCCACCTGATGTGGTTAAGTGCCAGTATGAGCAAGCGTAGTTATTCAAATCTATAATTGCTCTGCGCTTGGTGTGAGGAGGAATGATCAAACTATTGCCAAATAGAAATCTACGCCAATCTTCATGTTGATCAGTTAAATCGTTCTTGGGTTCGATGGTGACGCTTGCAGTATCGTAAGCCGCACAATCTTCAATATGTCGAACCGAATATGACTGCCAGTTGCGCGTCATCATGGCGGGTAACGTTGCATGTCTTAGCAGTCGAATTGGACTTAGGTCATTGGCACCCGGCAAGGTGGGGTCCTCGCCTTTTACACAGTCAATCCACTTCGCATATCCGACAATCGAATCGTATCTGAATATGTCTCCGTGGAATCGAAAGCGGTCTCCAACCGAGTAGGTGGAGGTATGCGGGATCATTTCAATCCCCGCCATCTCGCAACACTTCCAGGCTGCGTGTCCGGTGGTCAAAAGTGCTTTTAGCGTAGGATCGTCAGCTATGCACAAGAATCCATGTTTCACCATAACTTGGGCATAGGGGGCATGAACATTGCCTAGAGACCAAACCCAGGCCGATATTCGATGCTCGCCAATGGGCAAATCTAGGTCATACGATTCGAAGAACCAATGCTCTTCGTCGCCTCGCTCGCTTCCTCGTCCACCCAACTGTCCGTTTATGAACAACTTGTATCGCTCGTCCGCGGTCACATGGATTCTTGCTTGTAGGGGTTTATCGAGGTTCAGAACTAGCGTGTAAACCGCGAAGAATGGTCTCGATTTTGAGTTTGGATGACTCACGAACTTCGCATCGAGCCGACCTCCGTTCCACGTCGAACTTTCCGGGTTGGTAGGAAATGGTTCTTCGTTGAGGACAACACGAGTTAAGTGAGACATTTGGTTATCTTAACCTGTAAACTCTGCAATAGCGCAATGAGGCCAACATTTGACGAAATTCTAGCCGCAAAGGAGCGGATATTCCCGGGAATCAACGTCACCCCGTGCAGTCCGTCACCAATTTTTAGCACGATGTTCGACTGCGAAATCTATTGCAAGATGGAGTACCTCCAGGAAACTGGATCGTTTAAGGAACGAGGGGCACGTAATGCCCTTATGCTTCTTTCTGAAGAGCAACGGCGAAAGGGTGTTATTGCGGCGTCCGCAGGAAACCATGCCCTGGCGCTGGCCTATCACGGAAAGCTTTTGGGAATCCCGGTACGAGTTGTGATGCCGGTCATCGCTCCAATGGTAAAGCAAGAACGATGCCGGCACTTTGGGGCTACCGTTGAGATCTCGGGCAACAACATTGCCGAAGCCAAACTAAGGGCCGATGAGTACGTGCAAAGTGAGGGCTTAACTTACGTCCATGGTTTTGATGGAATTGACGTCATTGCGGGGGCGGGGACGATGGGTCTCGAAATCCTTGAGCAAGTTCCTGACGTTGAGGCAATCGTTCTTCCTGTTGGAGGAGCGGGACTGATCGCGGGACTTTCCCTTGCGGTTAAATCCCTCAAACCTAGTGTTCAAATCATCGGTGTCGAACCTGAGTACGCGGCTTCGTTTATTGCGGCTCAAAAGGCTGGCTCTCCGGTCTTGATCAAGATGGAAGATACGTTAGGGGACGGACTTGCGGTGCCACGGGTGGGTGACAATGCGTTTGCCCTCGCGAACCAACACATTGACGATGTTGTCACGGTTACTGAGAAGGACATTGCGTTGGCAATCCTCCGTTTGGTCGAGATCGAGAAAGGCGTGGTCGAGGGGGCTGGCGCGGCTCCGCTAGCCGCGCTCATTGCCGGAAAACTTGACACCTTGAAAGGCAAAAAAGTCGTCCTTGTGCTGTGCGGAGGGAATATTGATCCGTCGGTACTTGGTCGCGTGATCAACTATGGGCTTCGATGTGATTGGCGGTTGGTTCGGTTCCGATGTGAAATCTCGGATCGACCGGGTGGACTGGAGAAACTAACGCACGCGATTGCCGCTTTGCGGGCAAGCGTGAAGCAAATTAGTCACGAGCGAACGTTTGGCAAACCAAATTTTAGCCGAGTGACGGTTGCGTGCGTGGTGGAAACAAGGGATAAGACTCATGCCGATGAGTTGATCGCCCACCTTGAAGAGTTGGATATGCCCTGCGAGCTGTATTAGTTTTTGCTCTTTTGACCGGGTGGCGGAGGAGATACGCCGACGGTTATTTCCTTTGCGACGATGTCGTCGCTTGCTAAGCGAATTCTTAGGTGGTACGTAGTTGTCGATGTTGGCGATACGAACATTGAACCGGTTGCTGATGATGCACTAAAGTCGGAAGAGAGTAGCTTTGCTCCGCCGGGAGAAGACCAGCTTAGCGTTGCAGATTCACCTTCAATGATCTCATCGGGGCTGGCACTGAATGTAACCAGATTAACATCGCCGCCGGTGCAGGCGAACAGAGTTGCAAAAAATGCAAACCCGGGTATCGATTTGACTTTTCTCATAGGGTGTTTTGACCAGTATATGTGAAGTTTGGGCAATTCACACTGGCTAAATCTTAAACCTCAGAATGGTCTCCGAGAAAGAACTCGCAGTTACTCAAAATCTTGGATCACGCTCGGGTGCCTACGACCTAACATGTACACTTGAAATAGCGATGCGGGTTCTAGTTGACAAGATGGTTCTACCTGTCCTTAAGGTCATTTTCAAGAACGAATTTCAAATTGTCCGTGGTCTGTTTTGTATAGGCACTTATTGGCCACTTTTGCTATGTGTCTTACAGACCTGGACTGTCCCGATGTACCTTTTCGGTGTCACCTCACCGTTCTTTGCAATTGCAAACCTCATAATTTTGGTTTGGCGCATGCGCCTTACCGATGCTGTAATTACTTTTTTTTCATGGATCGGGTTTGGACTCAACTATGTTTTGTTGAGTGAAATGGCAAACCCCTAGCTCAATTGACGGTAACAGTTGCGGTCTTGGTATCAGTATCGCCAAGTGGCGATTGAACCGTGATCGTGTAGACCGTGGTCACCGTTGGTGATACTACTTTTGAGCCGCTGGTTGCCGATGCGCCAAAGTTGGAAGAGACCACACTGCTGGCATTGATCGATGTCCAGACCAGGGTGGAACTTTGACCATTCGTAATCGTTGGCGGAGTTGCCTGGATTTGAACGGATGTGGTTTGGAGCCCCTCAAGGCCTCCGCATCCAACCATCGAAAGAGTTATCACACCAAGAACCAAAAGTTTCTTCATTGCTCCATGATGCACCAAACGGAGCCGAATTTTGTTGAAGGGAGTGGAGATTTGGACTCTTGGAATCATGATCGTTCTCCAAACATTCGTGACTCCGGTAAAATCATTCGCAATGGCTACCTCGATTACGATGACCCCCCAGGGGCTCAATGTCCCTAATGACCCAATCATTCCTTTTATTGAAGGGGATGGAACGGGAAGAGATATTTGGCGAGCCAGCGTTCGTGTTTTCGACGCAGCCGTTGAAAAGGCATACGGCGGAACCAGGAAAGTCGCCTGGCAGGAAGTCCTTGCCGGTCAAAAGGCATTTGACGCCACCGGAAACTGGCTCCCGGACGAAACTTTAGCCGCTTTTAATCAATACCTGATCGGGATCAAAGGTCCATTAACGACTCCAGTTGGCGGCGGAATTACTTCGCTTAACGTTGCCCTTAGACAGATACTTGACCTTTACGTCTGTCTTCGCCCGGTCCGATGGTTTACCGGAGTTCCTAGCCCGGTTAAACGACCTCAGGACGTTGACATGGTCATTTTCCGTGAAAACACAGAAGACATTTATGCGGGAATCGAGTTCCCTGCCGGCTCGGCAGACGCCGCTAAAGTTCTCGATTTCATTAAGCAAAGCTTCCCCAAGAGTTTTGGGAAGATTCGATTTGGAACGACAGAGAAAACTGCCGAGTGGAGCAAAGCGGTTCACGATGGACCCGATACTGACCTCCTCGTTGGAGTTGGAATCAAACCAGTAAGCAAGCAAGGCTCGCAACGATTGATTTACAGTGCGATCGAGTTCGCGATTCGAGAGAATAAGAAGAGCGTTACCCTTGTACACAAGGGCAATATCATGAAGTTCACCGAAGGCGCATTTCGTGATTGGGGCTATGAACTCGCGAAAGAACTATTCGGCGCGGTAGAAATTGACGGTGGACCGTGGTGCCAGATTCCGGAAGGAAAGCCAGGTGCGGGCTTGATCATCAAGGATTCAATTGCCGATATCACCCTTCAGCAAATTTTGACTCGTCCAACGGATTTTGATGTTATAGCGACGTTGAATTTGAACGGTGACTATTTGAGTGATGCCCTTGCTGCTCAGGTAGGTGGAATCGGTATTGCTCCTGGGGCAAACCTTAACTACATCACTGGTCATGCAATCTTTGAGGCTACTCATGGTACGGCTCCAAAGTATGCCGACCAAGATGTCGTCAACCCTTCGTCGGTCATCCTCAGCGGAGAAATGATGTTCCGATATATGGGTTGGATTGAAGTTGCAGACATGCTACTCAAAGGTGTGGAAGGCGCAATTGGGGCTAAGACAGTTACTTACGACTTCCATCGGCAAATGGAAGGTGCTACGAAGCTAAAGTGCTCCGAATTTGGCGACGCGATTATTGCGCATATGTAGGAAAGGCTCAAGGCTCAAGGCTCAAGGCTCAAGGCTCAAGGCTCAAGGCTCAAGGCTCAAGGCTCAAGGCTCAAGGCTCAAGGCTCAAGG